>JAOPWA010000165.1 GCA_025965915.1 Dactylosporangium sp.
CAGGTGGGCTTTGACCTCACCCAAGGGCAGCGTCGTCATAGTCATAAGTATGACCAAAATTGCGGGAACCGTCGAGAGTTCAGCGGACCCGGCCGCAGCATTTCTTGTACTTGGTCCCCGACCCGCACCAGCACGCGGAGTTGCGCGCCGGCGGCCAGACGATCGCCCGGTTCGCACAATGCTTAGCGAGCTCTCAAAAGCTCGCAGCTCAACCCGAGTTTGTGGTCCGGAGGCATGACCATGCGAACCACGTGGCAACTGTGGCGGGTGATCCGCTGCCGCTGTGTTTGAACAGGTCACGGGGCTGAGGCGACGCTACGGCGTCTCGTTGGACGAGACGTAGGCGAACCGGTTGTCGCGCACGGTCAGCAGCAGGAACGTGGGATTGACACGGGTGCCGTCGGGGTTGAAGCGCGGGTCGCCGGAGAGCAGCGGGAGCTGAGTGGTGCCGGCGATCGCCCGGCGGACCGCGTCCCGGTCGAGGCTGCCGGCCCGGCGGATCGCGTCGAGGGCCAGCTTGACCGCGTCGTATGCCTCTGGGGTGCTCGGACCGGGGGCGTGCCCGACCGCCGCAGTGAAGCGGGTTGACCACTCGGCGAGCGAGGGCATGAACTCCGGCACCAGGAATGTGGTGCCGGAGACGTCCCTGCTCTGCTGGGTGGTCAGGTTCTCCAGTAGCGGGCCGTCGACCGCTCCGTCGCCGACCAGGATCTTCCCGGTGAAGCCGCCGTCGCGCAGGTCGATGATGAGCCGGTTGGCCTCGGCGTAGTACCCGGTGAAGTAGACGGTGTCGGCGCCGCTGTCGCGCACCTGCTCGGCGACGCGGGTGTAGCGGGGAGCTCCCTGACTCAGCTCGAACACTCCCCTGAAGTCGACGCCGCCCGTGCCGCGGGCGGCGTCGACCGTCGCCTCGGCCAGGGACAGCGGGAAGCTGGTGCCGTCGTGCACCACCGCCAACCGGCGTCCGCCGAGGCGGTCGATCGACTTCAGTGCGAAGCGGGCCTCGGCCCCAACGGTGCCGCAGACGAGAAAGATGCTGTCGTACTTCGGCTGGAGCAGTTCGGCGGAGTTGGACAGCGGGATCACCATCGGGATCCCGGCGTCACGGAAGATCTTCAGGGTCGGCACGGTCGCGCTGCTGCAGTATCCGCCTACCGAGACCGTGATGTCGCGGGCGATCAGCTTGTTCGCCGCGACCACGGCGGTACCCGGATCGCACGCGTCGTCCTCAACCACCAGCTCGACCCGTCGGCCCAGCACGCCGCCGGCCTCGTTCGCCTCGCGCACCGCGAGCTGCTGCGCATCGACCATCGCCTGGCCAGAGGGTGAGTTGCGTCCCGACAACGGCACCAGCGCGCCGAGCCGGACCACCCCGGCCTGCGCCGGGCGCTGTCCCCGCTTCTCCCCGCAGCCGGTGAGGGTGCCGGCGGCCAGCACCACCGCAGCGAGCATCACGACCGCCAAGCTTGTACGCGCGCGCATCGTGCCCCTCTCGTCGGTGAGCTTCGCCCGCTCCATCGGCCGGTACACCGCATGGCTGAGCAGAAGGGTCAGATGCGCTACCCGGCTGCCGATGCTCTCATCGGGGGCCGCGCAGCCACGCGACGCGACCCCGGCACAGCGGCGAGAGGAGGGGAGCCCCCGCGATGTGGCGCAGACGCAACGTGGCTGGCCCGACGGCGCCAGCGGACATAGGCGGGACGGGCGACGAGCCGCGGACCCGTCGCCGACGCAGCCTAGCGACGACCGGCGCACTCGCCAGCGTGCTCCTCGCCCTGTGCGCGTACACGATCATCGGCACCGCCTTGACGACATCGGCGGCCCGCGACCACAGCCTCGCCCTGTCGGTGGACGGCTGGTTCGGCGAGGCACGCAGCGCGGTCGCGCTGGAGGAGGTGCACGCCCGTCACTACCAGGTGGAGCCTTCGGTGGCGGTGCGGCACCGCTACGTCGCGGCGGCGGACGCCGCGGACGAGGCTCTCAGGCAGGTGACCACGGCGGGCCTGGCGGCGGCGAAGGACGCCCGCCGGTTGCTGGCCGAGCAGGCGGCGTACCGCGACCACACCGACCGGCTGTTGGACATGGTCGCCGACCGGGATCCCGCCCGGACCAGCTTCGACCGACTCGAGGTCACGCCCGCTTACTACCAGCTCCAGCAGGACATCGACTCGGTGACGCGGGCGTACCACGCCAGCGCGCAGACGCAGGCCGCCGCCCTGCGGCAGGCCCAGGTACGCATGCTGGTCGGTACCTCGGTCGGGTTCGGGCTGGGATTCATCCTCGTTGGCGTGATCTGGCGCCTGGTGCTGGGCTACCAGCGCCGGCTCGCCCAGCATGCCGACGTCAACGAGCACCTGGCGCTGCACGATCCACTCACCGGACTGCCCAACCGTGCGATGTTCCGCCGCCGGCTGTCGAGCGCGCTACAGCAGCTGAAATCCTCGCCGGGTACACACCTGGCGCTCATGATCCTCGATCTCAACGGCTTCAAGGCGGTCAACGACACCCTCGGTCACGAGGCTGGCGACCAGTTGCTGGCGGAGGCCGGGCGGAGGCTGCGGGCCAGCGTCCGCGAGGGTGACCTGGTGGCGCGGCTCGGCGGCGACGAGTTCGCGGTCGTCCTGCCCCAGTTCTCCGGCGTGATCGAGGCGGTGCGGGAGGCGATGAGGGTGGCCGACCGGATCGCCGAGACCCTGCGCGAGGACTTCCTGCTCGACGCTGGACCGGCCGCGGTCAGCGGCAGCATCGGCGTCGCGGTGGGACCGACCCACGGTGTGAACGAGGAGCTGGTTCGCCACGCCGATGCGGCGATGTACCGGGCCAAGTCCAACGGCGGCGGGGTGGCGGTCTACGACTCGCAGGTTGACGCCGACACCCCCGATCGGATGGCGCTCTTCGGTGAGCTGCGGGCCCTCCTGGACGCGGGCGACCCGGACCGGCAGCTCGTACCGTTTTTCCAGCCTCAGGTCCGCATCGCCGACGGGATGGTCACCGCGGTCGAGGCGCTGGCGCGTTGGCTGCACCCGACCCGCGGGCTGCTCATGCCCGGTGTTTTCCTGCCGATCGCCGAGACCCGTGGTCTGGAGATTCCGCTGACCTACCACATGATCGACGTCGCCGTGGCCCAGGCCGCCGTCTGGCAGAACACGGGGGCGCCGATGGTGGTCTCGGTCAACGTCTCGCCGCGCTGCCTGCTCGACCCGCAGTTCGTGCCGCGGGTACGTGACGCGCTGGCCGCCTCAGGGCTCGAGCCCGGTCTGCTGCAGCTGGAGGTTACCGAGACCAGCGTGATGACCGAGCCGGAGCGTTCACGGAAGGTGCTGCGGCAGGTCCGCGACCACGGCGTGAAGGTCTCCATCGACGACTTCGGCACCGGTTTCAGCTCCCTGGCGCAGCTCAAGCAGCTACCGGCGGACGAGCTGAAGATCGACCGGACGTTCGTACGGGAGTTGGCCAACGACCCCGAGGACGTGGTCCTGGTGCGCAGCGCCATCGACCTCGCCCACAACCTCAACCTGACCGTGGTGGCCGAGGGGGTGGAGGGGCTCGATGCCCTCGCGCTGCTGGCCGAGCTCGGGTGCGACCTCGCCCAGGGCTTCGTCCTCAGCCGGCCGGTCCCCGCCGAGGAGCTGCCGCAGGCGTGCGTGCGGGCGCACCAGCAGGCGAGCGAGATCGGTGCTCGGCAGCGTGCCGACATCCACGCGGCCTGAGAGTCCGACGTGTGCCGTGCCAAAACCAGTCTCGGGGCCGTGAGCTGGCCTTTCACTGAGGTCAGGCTGCGCCGAGCCGAGCACGCGCGTGCTTGAGGTACGTGAGCTGTAGGCGCACACGCTTCTGCAGACCCCCACATACATCTGCCACTGAGCGATCGCTGCCCGAAACGACGGGATCTGCCGAGTTGAGGGTGTTCGTCAACGCGGATCGGGTCGGCTTCAGGACCTCTGAGCGAGCAGATACCCCTGCGCGGAACCCTCCTGCCCCTCGGCCGGGCGCCCGCCCCAGAACACGGTCGCGAAGCCGGCGTCGATCATCCGGCGCTCCATCTCGTCCGGAGACAACCAGTAGACGTCGAATTCGACGCCGAGGTTGACGCTGCGGCCCCCGCGTCGGACCTGGCTGTCGCCGGCCTTGAAGGCAGTCACCAAATAGCCTCCCGGCTTGACAACGCGCGAGAGTTCACTGAAGGCGGCCGATCTATCGGAAGGCGCGAGGTACATGAGGGAGTACCAGCAGACCACGCCTGCCAGCGAGGCGTCCTCGAAGGGCAGTTCACGTAGGTCGGCGACGTCGAAGTCGAAGTCGGGATGGTCACGTCGGGCCACGCGAATCATCTCGGGTGAAAGGTCGATCCCTCGCGGGGAGAGGCCCGTCGCTGCCAGGTAGGGCTCGAGCCGGCCCGTCCCGCAGCCGACGTCCCCGACGCTGGTGCCGAGGTCTGCGGCAAGTGTCAGGTCGCAGAACAGGCCGAGCACCGCCCGCTCGGCGGGCATGTGGTCCAGAGCGTCAGCCAGGCGATCGGCGTAAAACTCGGCGAGGACGTCGTGTGCAGCCCTCAGCTCTTCGGTCTTGGCGTCCATGAAGGGACCATAGTTGGCCTTGCCGACAAGAGGCGGGTCCACGTCCGCACATGCCGCAAGTCGCACGTTCGTCCTCGCCGCCGAGGCGCACGGTCATGCAGATGAGCGTGAGTTTCGGCATCCCTCTGACATCGGCCGCGCGTGGCTGTGAGGCGGTTATGTCAGCTGTTCGAGTTGCTGGACGACGTGGGTGAAGGGCATTGATGCGTCGATCTCGATCGTCGCCGTTGCTCTGAGGCGCGGCTCTACTACGGCCAGGTGGTGCAGGATCAGATCTCGTTCTTCCGCGCTCTTCCCATACGGGTTGTTGTTTCGTGCTGAGATTCTGGCGAGGAGAACGTCGGCCGGTGCGCTCAGCAGGGCAACGTGGTGGAACTGTGAGTAGAAGATCCCCTGATTGGACTTGCAGCCGGCAACGAAGAGGCTGCGGTGCTGGTGCGCGGCCAGTAGCTCGGTGATCGCGTCTTCGCGCCATACCCAGTCGGTAGGCCCGTCATCGAGAGTGACCCAATGACTCCACTCGTCGGTATCGGTGTCCACGACACGGTCTCCGCGCTCGCCTAGAAGCCGCAGGGCGGTCGACTTGCCGGCGCCTGACATGCCAGTGACCAAGACCTTCCGCACGCCCTGAGGCTACCGGCTCAGTGCCGCTGATGAGTGGGCTCGGTGGGCGCGCGGAAGGAGCACTGATCTGCCGCGAAGCGCGCGGTCATGCCGAATTGAGGTCGTTCGTGGCGGACGCGCCTGCGACACCGGGCGGGGCACCCCGACGTCCAGATAACACCCACGTGGAGCCAAGACACGACCAGAGCCGTTACGGTCCATGACTTATGACGACCTACTCGGGTCCTGCAACGCTGATCCTCGCCGACGGCGCACGCGTAGCCGGCATGGCTTCGCTCGGGACCAACCACCGCGGGGACCTCAACGGCTGGAGTGGCACGTTCCGTCCGAACGAGGTCAGCACGGATGTCCGCAACGCGAGCAATGGGCTACAACTGGAGTTGCCCTATGAGCAGATCGGCGCGGTCGCCGTCACGAGCGTCCGGCCTGTACTCGCGACGCAAGTGTTGATGTCGCTGGTCGGTCGCGGTCCGGCACCATTCTGATGTCGCAGTCCGACGGCCGGCGCACTACTTTGCCGCTGTCCGCGCGTTCGCAGTGCTGGCCACGCGGTCAAGCCGACATGAGGATGGGGGACGGCATGCCCCTGTCACCTGTCGGCGGTGCTCGGATGCAGTACCCCGGGTCTCACCTTGCGCGCTGACTCGGGCGGCGCAGAACATTGACTCGTGATCACGATCGTTGACGCGGATGCCGAACGGTGGGACGACCTAGCCGAGCTCATGGGCGAGCGGGGTGATTCCTCCCGCTGTTGGTGCCAGTACTATCGCAGCGACGGGCCGTACGAACATGAGAGCCGCGAGCGGAATCGCGCCGCGATGCGTCGTCAGGTGACAGCTGCCACGGTGCCGCATGGTGTGCTCGCGTACGACGATGGACGCCCAGTCGGGTGGTGTGCTGTCGCTCCGCGAGGCGACTACCCACGGTTGAAACGCATGCAGGCCGCGAGGGCAACCCAGAACGAGGACGGCCTCTGGTCCATCACTTGTTTCGTGGTGCGGGTTGGGCATCGGCGGCAGGGCGTGGCCGCACAACTGCTCCGCGCCGCCGTTGACTTCGCGCGCCGTCACGGCGCGCGAATCGTCGAGGCTTACCCGGTCGACCCGTCCGTGCGACTAACCGGTTCATCGGGACTGTTCCAGGGGCCGCTGTCCATGTATCTGCACGCGGGCTTCATCGAGGTCGCCCGCCCTAGCGCGTCCCGCTCGGTCGTCCGTCTGGCGTTGACCCCGTCGCACGAATCTCGGGGTTGACCCAAACGCATGCTCATGCCGCTGAGCGGTCGGTCCCGACGACCGGATCTGTCGAGATGAGGGCGGGTACACGGCGGTGAGCCCAACGCTTGTATGGCTTGACCGCCAGTGTCACGATCGGCGCGTGCGCGGATTCCGAGCGGCGCTTGCGGGCGCTGTGCTCCTTGCCGGGGTCGCCGGGTGGTATGGCTACCAGCGTTCAACCGACGGCTTCGGTGGGCCAGTCCTGCCCGCCCCGGCTGCGGCGCCGGCGATTCGCTCCGGGCAGTTTGTGGTTGCCGCGTTCCGGGCCGATGCGGGCTCGTACCTGCTCAACCCACAGTCTGGGGAGTACAGGCAGGTGCAGCAGCCGGTCGTCGCGGTCTCCCCGGATCTGAGGTATGCGGTGTTGCGCGGCGACGGGCTGCTGGTAGTGGACACGCGAGCGGGCGTGACGGTGCGCAACCTGGGCAGCGCCGAGTCGCCTGACGTGGACTGGTCGCCGGACGGGCGCTGGCTCGCCGTCACGCACACGGGCGGCCAGCACGAGGACCGCTTCATCGACCAGGTACGGCTACTGGATCTTGTAACTGGGCAGACGCGTACCGCCGACATCGGCCGAATCGGCGACTGCCCCGCATACCGTTCGCTGGGCTGGCTGGCCGACTCGACCCGTTACGGTCTGGCCGGCTGCAACGGCGCACCGCGCCCGGAGCCGTACGCGTTGGTGGCTACCGACGGCGTCGTCACCCAGGTGCCCGGCTGGCCGGCCGGTGCCAGTCTGTACTCCCGGCCGCTCACCCAGCACGATCAGGCCGTCCTCGACGCCGGCGAACACCGGCTGGTCGTCTACGACCTGTACGCAGGCCGCCCAGCGGATCAGTTCACCGCGCCCTTCCTGCCCTCCGTGGACCGGCCGCTCCCCGGCCGCCCGGCCGGCGTTGTCCCGCTGGGCCTGCTCACCGCCGACCAGGCTCTGGTCGGCGACGGATCGCAGCTGTTGGCGTGGAATCTGCGTACCGGAGCGACGATGCCGCTCGCGTCGCTGCCGCAGCCGCCGCTGGGAGTAGCCATCTCCGCTGCAGCGGGCGGCCTGTCCGACGCCGCCGTACGTTGGGCCTTCCGCGTGCCCTGAGCCCGAACAGCAGACATCCGGAGTCTGGTCAACCGGACCCGGCTACCTCGCGGCCGCGCTGCGGTGCTGCCCAGCTGGCCCGAGCTGGCTTGCAGGCCAACCCCAACCGGCGTCCGGGCTCAGAGCGGGCCCCGCATGCCGAGCGAGCTACCTGCCGAAGGCGTACTGATCCTAGGAACTCAAGGACCACCGATGAACGCACTGCAATGCCGCTGAGCGGGTCAGTCCCGGACAGTGGCCGTGACGTTGTGGGGAGTTGGGTCAGGCTGCTGGTTGGAGGGTGACCGTGTACCCGCCGGGGTGTAGGCCGCCACGTGCAGCGGGTAGTAGACCCGCTCGTCGGCCCACAACGTGGACACCGCCACGAACCCGTTGTCGGGTCTTGCCCACCGACCCCAGATACTGGCGGGCCACGTGCGCGGTCGCGTGGCCGTCTTTGCGGTCGCCGGAGTCGTCGACCACCAGGACCCCACGCTCGTGCGGGGCGGTGGCCGGGTCGGCCATCAGCAGTTCCAGCCGCCGATCATTGATCTTCTCGGCGTCCCAGTGGGATTCCGACAGGAAGAACTGCAACCGCTGCACCGCCGGATTCCCGGCCCCGACCACGGGTTCGGCGCCGGCCAGGGCGGTCAACGTCTTGTTACGGCCCCGCTGCAGCAGCAACCCGGTCAGGTACTCCCGAAACCCCCGCCGCTGGGCCAGCGAGGCGAACAGCCCGTCGAAGCTGGCCGCGTACTCCTCCAACGGCCCTGCCGCCGGCGGACAGACACGACGCGCAGTCATCACAACCCCCTGAGTACGGCAAACAAGCCGGATAGATGGGTCCAATGCCCGAGACTGCGCTGGAGGCAGCATCGGCGGGTGGCACTGCGAAGCTGGAACTGACATGCCGGTCGGCGAGGCGGTTGGAGAAGGGACGTCATGAAGTTGGGCTCAAGGGACGGCGAGTTGGTCGAGCTGCGTCCGGTGCGCTATCAGTTTCCGGCTGGCACCCGTGGGGATTGGGACGCGAACTGGCTCATTGTGCGGGGTAGTGCCCGCACGGCGGACGGCCGGGCCTGGTCGTTCGAGGACCCGTGCCTGACGACGTGGGAGGCGCGGTCATTTGGCGCGTGGCTGCGTGGCGTTGTGTCGGGGGCGGTCGCGCCGCTGCTGTTCGATGGCGGTGACGGCGAGGGCCTGGAAACGTTCACGGAGCCGAACCTCGCCCTGAGCCTTGCGGCTCGCACCGATGAGGAGGCGACCATCCGCGTTCACTTGTCGCTGGAAGCCCGGCCACGGTGGCTGCCAGACGACGAGGGCGTCGACGTCTTCGGGTACTTCCTGGCGGTACAGGTGCCGCTCGCTGAACTGGCTCGTGCTGCCGACGACTGGGACGAGGAACTCGTGCCGTTCCCCGAGAGGTGACTATCCGGCGGCTGCCAGGTGACCTGCCTGCTCGCCGACTACCGGGAGCGCGCAGCTCATCTTGAGGAGTGGACCCATCTCATCGGCTTGTTTGCCGTACTCTGTCGCCGCTGTTGGCGACAGGAAGGTCCTCACGTGTACGACGCGCAGATCATCGCGGACTCGGTCAGCCCGGTCGGGGTGCGGCTGACGACGATGCAGGTGACGTTCCCGCGGATCGTCCTGTCAGAGTGGAACACCCACCGGGATTTATCACGCAACAGCCAGTCGAGTCGGGCCCGGCCCCTGGCGAAGACGATCGCCGACGTGCTCGCCGATCCGTTCATTCCCGATGAGTGGGGTCGCAATCAGTCAGGGATGCAAGCCGGAAGCGAGATAGACGACCCGGACGCTGCGGAAGCGCGGTGGCGCGCGGCGCTGTCCGACATGGTCGGGCACGCGCAGTTCCTCGGAGAGCTCGGTGTGCACAAGCAGCTGGCGAACCGGCTCCTCGAACCGTTCATGTGGCACACCGTGCTGTGCACCGCGACCAACTGGGCGAACCTGTTCGCGTTGCGGGTCCATCCGGACGCGCAGCCGGAGATCCGACGTGCCGCGCGCTTGGCTCTGCGCGCGTACCTGGACTCGTCGCCCCGCCCGGTCGGTTACGACGAGTGGCACCTGCCGCTGCTGTCTGCTGACGAGCTCACCGAGGCGCGCCGCGACCCGCGACGGTGGCGGCAGATCAGCACGGGCCGCTGCGCGCGAGTGTCGTACCTGACCCACTTGGGGGCGAGGGACCTCGGGGCGGATGTCGAACTGCACGGCCGACTGCTGGATAGTCGCCACCTGAGCCCGTTCGAGCACGTCGCCCGGCCGGTGCCCCCGTCCGAGGGCGGCGCGGAGGGGATGTCGGGAAACTTCCGCGGCTGGCACCAGTACCGCAAAGACGTCCCATTCGAAGACAACTACGCCGCGGCACTCGGCGTCGACGACCTCACCGAGCTGCTACTGGCCGCGTAGGGCATACCCGGGACACTCGCACGTCACCCAAATGACGTCCGCGCGAGCGCAGGGCAGGCTGCACGAGGTGGCGCTTGAGCATTAGACCCATCTCATCCGGCTTGTTTGCCGTACTCACAACCCCCTGAGCTGCGCAACTCGAACGAGGCGTTCTCCTGCTGGACCAAGACTTTTACTGACCCGCGGCTCTGCGCCGCGATCGTCGACCGGCTCACCTTCGGCGGCAACATCATCGAGACCGGCACCGACTCCTACCGCCTCGCGCATGCCGGCCAACGTCAGCAGAGCACTACCGCCTGACCCTGCCGCTGGCCTCCCGGACTGCCGCAACAATCTGCGGCTACGGTGTCGGCCATGCGCCACCTCGAGCTCCCGGCAGCCACCCAGTGATTTGGCAGACCGGAGCCGCCGGGTTCGCCGCAGGCCTGGCGACAGGTAGTGCACTTCGCCCTCGGGCGCACGAGGTGGCGCGTCGTCACGTCCTACGCATCCGGGTCCCAGGCGATGAGCTGGTCGAAGATGCGTCGGTCACCGTCCAGCTTCAGGGAGTCCACCGGAATGCGGCCGTAAAAGGTCAGGACCAGCTCACTGGCCGTGCCCCGGGCGGAGGCGTCGGCCGCGTCCGGGTCCTCGCCGGCAGCGGTGGCGGGCAATGTGC
>JAOPWA010000176.1 GCA_025965915.1 Dactylosporangium sp.
AACCTAGGCAGTGACCTGCCTTGATAGCCACCGCAGCGACATAGGCCCGGATGAAATCGACCCTAAGTTGTTCTTTAGCCGGCGGCTGGTCGAGTATCCGAGCCGATAAGCCCGGCGCCCGGCGGCAGTTGCGGTCGGCGCTCGCCGCTTCCGATCCGACGCGGGAACGATCGCGACCGCGACCGCGTCATATGCGGCGTGAGAAGAATGCGGTTTGTCCTGTCCGTGATACTCGTCTGCGGTGCAGTCGGTGGCTGCGCCGGAAATCGGACGACCACCCCCGCCAACGAGCCCGGAGGACCGTCAGTGTCGAATTCAGCCGCTCAGCCCAGCCCGTCCGCCCCCGAGAGCCTGCCAGCGCCGACGCCACCGGGCAAGGCGACCGGCGGCCCGGCTCTTCCCGGCGCCACCGCGGGCAAGACGAGCGGCCCCATGACGCTGACCGGCACGGTGACGGCGGGTGTCGAGCCCAACTGCCTGCTGCTGGACGGCTACCTGCTCGTCGGAGGCCCGCGCGAGCACCTTCGGAGCGGTGCCCGCGTGACGGTCACCGGACGGGTGCAGGCGGACCTGATGACCACCTGTCAGCAGGGAACGCCGCTCGTCGTCGAGACCGCACAGCCGGCTTGAGCCACCAAAGCCGCAGAGCCCGTTCCCGGTACCGGGAACGGGCTCTGCGGCTTACTTGAGGTGCTGGGTCAGCTGACCTTGTCGATCACCACGTTGCCGCGACCGATGACCGCGCCCTCGTCGGTCACGACCGTCATGTCACCGAACAGTTGCCGGCCGGCGGCCGGAGCCGACTTGGCCGTCACCGTGCCGGTGATGGTGGCGGAGGCGCCGTTGGCGAGAGCCACGAACGCCTGCGGCACCGATACGGAGCCCAGATCCGGCGAGTAGAAGACATCGCGGTAGTCGTACTGCGTCGTTCCAGCGGGAACGGCGTAGCCGACGATCTCGACCTCGTAGGTACCCGCGGCAGGGTTCGTCAGCGTGACCGATTCCTCCGCGCTACCGCCGGCGGACTGCCCGACGATCTTGCCGTTCAGGCGTACGTACAGGTCCAGGTCCGCGCCCGGGTCGCTGGGGTTGCCAATCGTGGCGTTGAACTTCGTCGCACCCGCGGGAACGACGACCTGGTACTTCTGCGAGCCATCCGTAGCGATGCTCGGCCGTGCGCTGAACGCGCTACCGAGCGGGCCGCCCTGGCCGGTCACCTTCACCGGACCGAAGGTGTTCTTGGCCGTCCAGTTGACCGTGCTCGGCTGACCGGCGGTGACGCTGGGCAGCTGGACCACGGATGGGTTCACCGTGACGCCCTGGGTCCGAGCGGTCAGCTGGAACGGGTTGTTCAACGCCGGCGAGGTACGCCGGGCCTCGACCTCGATCTCCCAGATACCCGGCATCGGGTTCTGGTAGTCCCGCTCCTGTGGCTTGCACACTGCCGCGTCGGAGAAGTTGGTGTAGCAACCGAGGCTCGAGGTGTCCTCAACCGGCAGGCCCCACGGGTTGATCGCCATGAACCGGGTCTGCGACCCGGTCGCGATACCCGAAAGGTTCACCTGCAGCGCCGACGCGCCCTGCGGCACGGTGACGAAGAAGGACGTGAAGGAGTTGCGGTCGACCGACCCTTCGGTGGCGAAGGAGTACGCCGGCGCCTTCGTGGTGGAGTCGTTCGAGACGACGACGGTGTTGAGGACCTCGAAGTCGACCGTCGACGTCTTCGGGTCGTCGACCTGCAGGATCGCGCTGTGCACGCCGACGCCGGCCTTGGCCTCGACCTGAACCTTCACGGTCTTGTTCAGCGGCAGGTCGACGGTCCGGTCCGACTTGAACGTGCCGTCGTTACCGACCCAGCGGAGGGCGTGCTTGACGTCCTTGTTCGGGCCGCTCGTGCGGGTGATGTTCACCGTGTACTTCTTGGACTCGCCCGCCTGCTGACCGCCCGCGCCCACCGCGCACCGGTTGTAGATGCCGGTACCCCGGTTGGGGGTCGCCAGGAAGCCGGAAATCGGCGTGCAGACCGGCGCGTCGGCCGTGTACCCACGGGTCTCGACAGCCGCGCCCTTGAGCAGGTTCCACGCGCCGTTGACGTCGAACATGCCGTAGCCCTGCGCATACACCGGAACGCCGTCGATCGGCTTGGCCGAGGTGTAGATGGCCCGCCGCAGCGCCGCGGGAGTCACACCCTTGTCGGTCGCCTTGGCCGCCGACAGCAGCACCGCTGCCGCGCCGGTCGCCTGCGGGGAGGCCATCGAGGTGCCGTTGAGCATCGAGTAGCCCGGGGGCAGGCTGTAACCCGCCTGTGCCACCGGAGCGCCCGGCTGCCACAGCGGCGTGGTGGAGATCGCCGAACCGGGTGCGGCGATATTCGGCTTGAAGCCGCCGTCCTCACGCGGACCGCGCGACGAGAAGTTGAACAGGTTGTTCGGCTTGCTGACGACCGAGCCGTAGTTGGCGAGCCAGGTGTCCTTGCTGACCGAGGCGGCGACGCTGACGACGTCGTTGGCCACCGAGGGGTCGCCGATCGTGTTCACGCCCGGGCCGGAGTTGCCGGCCGAGATGAACATCTGCACGCCGTTGTCATTGATCAGCCGGTTGTACAACTCGGCACGCGCATTGTTGCCGTCGTTGAGGGCCGGCAGGCCACCGATGGACATGTTGACGACGTCAACGTGGTGATTGAGGACCAGGTCGGCCATGCCGTCCATCAGCGCGGCCGCCGTGCAGCCGCCACCCCAGGAGCAGGCGCGAGCGGAGACGATCTTGGCGCCGGGGGCCGCACCGTTGAAGTTCGGGTTGCCCATCATGTTGTACGCCGCGGTGATGCCGGCGACGTGCGTGCCGTGCTGAGCCTCGACGATGCCGATGTTGACGAAATCGGTGTTGCCGGGGATGCCGACAGCCGTCGTGTCCACGGAGCGGTGCTCGACGACGAACGGCATCTGCTCACGTACCGGAGTGTTCGGGTTGTCGGTGCCGAAGTGACCGACGTCGAACTTCTCCTTGTACCCCCGCATCACCGCATCGTCGGTGAAGTCGTGGTTGTTGTTGGCGTCGACGCGGATGTCGCCGGTCGCCGGGTCGTAGAGGATGCCGAACCGCTCGTTGAGGATCCCGTTGCGGTTGACGTCGCCGCCCACCTCGCTGGCCGCGGTGATCGACTCGGAGAACCGGTTGATCCGGTAGTTGCCGGCCGGAGCCTTCCAACTCTCACCCGCGTACGTGAACGCCGGACCGTCGACGCTGGTCAGCATCGCCCGCCACGTGCCGTCGTTGTCGGTCAGCGGATCGGTCGCGGTGAACCAGTCGACGATCTTTCGCTCACCGGTGGAGGTGGTCTGCAGCGCCGGGTTGTCCAGGTCCACACCGGAGTCCATGATGCCGATGGTGACGCCGCGGCCGTCCCACGTGGGGTGCGCGTTCTTGAAGGCGACGGCGCCGGTCTCGTTCGTCGGCATGTACGGGTTGGCCGCGGGCGTGTCCTTGCCCGGCCCGGCAACGGTCGCCTGCGCCGAAGCCGCGCCTTCCCCGTTGGCCACGGGCTCCGGCTTGGGCAGCGGGATCGACTCGTTGAGGTCGACAGCCGCGACGCCGGGGAGTTGGGCGGCCTTGCGCACGTTGGCGGTCGGCACCTGCACGCGCACGTAGCCCACCTGGTCGAACTGCTTGGCGACGCTGCCGCCCAGCTTCTTCATCTGGGCCGCGACATCCTTGGCCTTGCCCTTTTGCGTCGCCACGATGAGCGTGACGGTCGGCTCGCCCTTC
>JAOPWA010000093.1 GCA_025965915.1 Dactylosporangium sp.
CGGGGCGTCGCCCGACCGGCCCACCCGGACGGTCACCGCGGCGTCGTCCGGGGTGTGCTGCAGCGCGTTCGCCAGGAGGTTCGTCACGACCTGCCGGATGCGTGGCTCGTCGCCGGGGATCGTGACCGCCTCGAACGTCGCCAGGTCGTCCAGGGCGGCGAGTCGGACGAACCGGCTCGGTACCCGTAGGTGGGCGTCGCGTACCGAGTCGGCGGCGACGGCGAGCAGGTCGACCGGGTGGCGTTCGAGGGGGCGTTCCTGGTCCAGCCGGGCCAGCAGCATCAGGTCGTTGACGAGTAGTCGCATCCTGCCCACCTCGGCCTCGATGCGCCCCATCGCCTCGTCCAGGGCGGGTCCGGGCGGGGCGCCGCCGCGGCGGTACAGCTCGGCGAAGCCCTGGATGGAGGTGAGCGGGGTGCGCAGCTCGTGCGAGGCGTCGGCGAGGAACTGCCGCAGGCGTTGCTCCGAGGCGGTGCGGTCGGCGAGGGCGGCCTCGATGCGGACGAGCATCATGTTGAGCGCCGTGCCCAGGCGACCCGGCTCGGTGTGCGGGTCGGCGTCGGTCACCCGCCGCGACAGGTCCCCGCCGGCGATCTCGTCGGCGATCGTCTCCATGCGGGTGAGCGGCCGCAGCCCGATGCGTACCACCGACGCGGCGGCGAGCGCGATCAGCAGCAGAACGAGCACGGTCACGGCGGCGTCGACGAGGATGAGCGTCTGTGAGGTGACCTCGATCGCGCGTAGGGACACGGCGTGTACCACGTACTCCTGGCCGCCGGCGACGGCGACGACCTTGATCCGCCAGGTGCCGTCGGTGCCGTCGACGGTGTAGGGGCGGCCATCGGCCCGGGCCTTGAGCGTGGCGATCCCGCCCAGCTGGGGCTCGTCGCTGGAGTTGCTCGGGGAGGCGTACCGGCGGGTGCCGTCGGCGGCGTACAGGTAGGTCCGCGATCCGCCACCGAAGTCCGCCCCGGGTCGGGGAGTCCGGGAACTGCCCGGCGGGGTGAGCTGGCTGAGCCTGGAACTGCCGCGCGCCTGGGTCTGGAGTTGGGCGTCCACCCGTCCCACCAGCTCCGAGCGCAGCAGCGTCAGGCCGGCGACGTCGGCGACGACCAGGGCGACCGCGGCCAGGACGGCGGTGGTGACGACCATCCGGCCGCGCAGGGTCCACTGCCGCCACGGTCGGGGTCGCAACCGGCGGCTACCCCTCATCGGCGCGGGGCAGGCGTAGCGAGTACCCGACGCCGCGGACGGTGTGGATCAACGGTGGACCGATTTTGTCGATCTTGCGGCGGAGGTAGTAGACGTACGACTCCACGATCCGGCCGTCGCCGCCGAAGTCGTAGTTCCACACCCGGTCCAGGATCTGCGCCTTGCTGACCACCCGGCCGGCGTTGGTCATGAGGTACCGCAACAGGTTGAACTCGGTGGGCGACAGGTCGACCAGCTTGCCGGCCCGGCGTACCTCGTGCGCCTCGTCGTCCAGTTCCAGGTCGGCATAGCACAGCGAACTGGTGTCGGCCGGCTGCGATCCGATCCCGCTGCGCCGCAGGATCGCCCGGATCCGCAGTATGACCTCTTCCAGGTTGAACGGCTTGGTGACGTAGTCGTCGCCGCCGGCCGCGAGGCCCGAGATCCGGTCCTCCACCGCGTCCCGCGCGGTCAGGAACAGCACGGGTACCGGCCTGCCGGTCGCCCGCAGCCGCTGGGCCACCTCGAAGCCGTCGAGGTCGGGCAGCATCACGTCGAGGACCACGAGATCGGGTTCGAACTCGGCGGCGGCCAGCAGCGCTTCCTGGCCAGCGCTCGCGACGCGTACGTCGTAGCCGGTCAACCGCAAGGTCGCCGTCAGCAGGGCGCAGATGTTGGGCTCGTCATCGACGACGAGCACGCGGCCCGCATGGTCGGTCAACGTGGGTTGCTTGATGCCTGACACCTTGGAAGTTGTACTGACACGACCTGTGTGGGGGCTGTCAGCAAACTGGGAAAGCGCTGACCGTGGTGTGCCGCGGTCAGCGCTAAACCACCACCTCATCGCCCTCCTGAAGACCGGAACGGATCTCGGTGTACTGGTCGCCACGCAGCCCCACCTGGACCGTTCGGCTCTCGTCGCGCCCGCCGGAGCGCACGGTGACCGTGGTGCCACCGTTCGCCGAGCGCACCGCCGTCGAGGGGACGTACAGGACGTTGGAGGCGGACGCTGTGATCACCGCCACGTTGGCGCTCTGGCCGAGAAGCAGATCGGTGGGTACCTGGTCGAAGGCCACCAGCACGCTGTAGCGCACCAGCCGGCCCGAGGTCGTACCGGCCGGGTCGATCTGGGAGACCTTGCCTTTGACCTGAGCACCGTTCCGGTTGGGCAGGGTGATCGTGGTGGTCTGGCCCACGGCCAGGCGGGCGACGTCGGCCTCGGAGAACCCGGCACGCACGGCGGTGTCGGCGACGCCGCCGAGGACGATGAAGCCGCTGGCACCCGGGGTCTGCTCGGCGCCGGCCGCACCGGCAACCGACAGCACCTTGCCCGCCACCGGCGCCGTGATGGTCGTACCCGCGAGCTTGTCCTGAGCGAGCCGCAACGCCAGTTGGGCATTGGTGAGCTGCTGCTCGGCCGACATGAGACTGTCGCCGGACCCCGACCGGCCGCTGGTTGAACCGCCCGAACCGCCGCCGGCAGAACCGCCCGATGTGCCGCCGCAGCTACCGGTGCCGGTGCCGGTGCGGCCACCGGTACTCCCACCGCCGCCCGGCTGGCTCGGCTGGCTCGGCTTGCTGCTCGGCTGGGCCG
>JAOPWA010000263.1 GCA_025965915.1 Dactylosporangium sp.
GTGGCCAGCTTCGTCTGCTCGATCGGCAATGTGCCCCTGGCGGCGGTGCTGTGGAACGGCGGGATCAGCTTCGGCGGCGTGGTGTCGTTCATCTTCGCCGACCTGATCATCCTGCCGATCATCAACATCTACCGGAAGTACTACGGCGCTCGGATGGCCCTGTTCATCACCGGCACCTTCTACGTGAGCATGGTGCTGGCCGGCTACGCCGTCGAACTGATCTTCGGCGGCCTGCACCTGGTGCCCACGCAGCGCAACGCCCGTGTCATCGAGGCGCACCTCGCCTGGAACTACACCACCTGGCTCAACCTCGCCCTCCTCGCCCTGGCCGCCATCCTCGTGATCCGCTTTCTGACCACGGGAGGCGTACCGATGCTGAAGATGATGGGCGGTAGACCGGACACCGCCGACCACCATGAACACGTATCCCCACCGCGGTGACCGGCACACCACCGACACCGGGCATGGGCACCACAACCCCGGTGACACCGGCGGTCACGACGGGCGGCGCGCCGCCGGATAACCGCGCGACCTTCGGATCGCACGGGAGAACTAATCGCGCGCGATGTGGCGCTGCTGGCTGGTCAGCGTACGCGGAGTCCCGACGGCATTGAGGCGGCCGTGACGTCGTCGCCGGCGTAACCTGTCACGACGCCGTAGTGCATGGAGGGAATACCAGTTGCTTGCTCTGTCCGCTCTCGTGCTTCCCGATCGTGACCCGCCCGCCGACTTTATCGCCGATGTTCGGCATGCCGAAGCGGCCGGCGTGCGCACGGTATGGACCTACGACCACCTGAGCTGGCCGACGCTGAAGAACCGTCCCTGGTATTCCAGCGTGCCATTGCTGGCGGCGGCTGCGGTGTCCACCACCCGGGTACGGATTGGAGCCCAGGTGGCGACGCCCAACTTCCGGCATCCGGTCCCGTTTGCCAAGGAGATCATGACACTGGATCGCATCAGCGGTGGCCGACTCGATGTCGGGGTGGGCGCGGGAACCGAAGGCGCGGATGCGGCCGCACTGGGGGAGCCGCCCTTCGACCGCCGCGAACGAACGGAGCGGTTCGCCGAATGGCTCAGCATGCTTGACCATCTACTCACCCACGAGATCAGTACGGTTCGCGGCGAGCGTTTCACGGCCGTCGAGGTACACCAGATCCCCGGCTGTGTTCAGCAACCGCGCGTGCCGCTCACGGTGGCCGCGGCAGGTACGCGGGCGTTGCGGTTGGTCGCCCGCTATGGCCAGGCTTGGGTTACCTACGGCCCCTATCTGCAGCAGGATGATCCAGATTCCTGGCTTCAGGCTCTCGGCGCACAAAGTGATGCACTGACCGAGATACTCGCGGCTTGTGGCCGCTCAACGTCGTCTGTGCGGCGAATCGTGCAAGTTCCCTTCGACGTGAGGTGGCCCTTCGAGAGTTCCGACAGGTATGTGGACTGCGTGGGACGCTTGACGGCAATGGGCTTCGATGAGATCGCCCTGCACTGGCCGCGCCGTGACGATGAGCGGGGACTGCCGTCAGGCGCCCTCGGGTTCGTCCTGGCCGCGCACGGACTGTGAATCCCTGACGGGATAGGAAGAGCGCGGTCGCCGCTGGCTGACCGGCATGCTGGTGGCGGAGGTACGAGACGTCGTGGCTGTTATGGCGTAGCTCCTCGGCGAGCGCCGTTCCGCTCTCGTCGAGGACGTCCGTCGCAATCACGGTCGCACCGCGCGCCGCGAGATCACGTACGTGCGCGGCGCCCTGCCCGCGCGCCGCACCGATGACCAGGTACCCATGCGGGGCGCTTGGACCTGGTGACATCATTCCAATGAGGACCGGGTCCTCCCGGGTCAGCTGCTGGAGCTGTGCAAGGGGCGCGGCTTCACGTAGGTACGTGATGACTTCGACTGATTAGTACGAGAACTGCGCGCGGTGCTGTGCTCACGCGGGGTCCGGTAACGTCTCAAGATCCGCGCAAGGTGGCAGATATTGCGGTCTCGCATCTCGGCGTAGCAGCAAAAAGTGACACATTGCGCGGGTCTTGACGGGACGCGGGCGCGGGTCTTGACGGGACGCGGTCGCGGGGCTGGCACCGCGCGGACCTAGCCGACCAGCAGCGGACCTAGCCGACCAGCAGCGGGCCTAGCCGACCAGCAGCGGACCTAGCTGGCCAGTTCGGCGGCGACCATGGCACCGAGTTCCCAGCACTCGTCCAGATCCGGCTTGCCTGGCTCGCCGGTGATGACCAGCGGTGGCCGCGCCCGCCGCCACCGCAGCCCGGTCGTGATCGCCTCGATGGCGCGTACCGCCCCGGTCGCGTCGTTGTTGCCGTGCAGGTACGCGGCGTACGGCCGGCCGGCGGTGGCTTCCAGGCACGGGTAGTAGATCTGGTCGAAGAAGTGTTTCAGGGCGCCGCTCATGTACCCGATGTTGACCGGCGTGCCGAGTAGGTAGCAGTCCGCTTGCAGCACGTCGACAGCCGTGGCCGCCAGTGCTGGCCGGGCGACGACCTCCACACCCTCGATCTCGTCGGTGCTGGCCCCGGCTCGCACCGCCTCGTACATCGCCTGCAACGTCGGCGACGTCGTGTGATGGACGATCAGCAGCCTCTTCATCGCGTCGAGCGTACCGGCCCCGACCGGGGGACCCGGGTGGCTGACCAGATCCAGGGTCGCCTCCGACGGCCTGGCCGGGTTCGCGGATCTTCGTGGTCGGCGCGGCGGAGTGTTTTCTTGTTTGAAATCTTGTCGCAACCGACGGTGACCTGTATAACGTTATAGAGCCTGCTGGATATCAGCAAGCGTCCATTTACCCACTCTCTGTCGGCATTCGCGTCACCGGCATGCGCGCGCTCGCCGGTGAGCCTTCCTCGCCACCCATCCCGACCGGCCTGTGGGCCGGCAGATCCGTGATTCCCCCATGAAGGAGTGGCATCTGTGATCACACGTCACCAAAGGCTGACCAGTGGCGCGACGTTGCTGCTGGCCGGCGCGTCGATCCTGCTGGGCGCGTGCGCCAAGAGCGAGAGCAGCGGACCTGCCTCCGGCGGCAGCGCGGCACAACAGCAGGTCACCACACCCAGCGCGGGCGCCGGCGGCGGTTGCACGCTGCAGAGTTACGGCGGCTCGAAGCTCGACCTGAAGAATGCGGTCGTCGGATTCTCCCAGTCGGAGAAGGAGGCCAACCCCTTCCGGATCGCCGAGACGCAGTCCATCAAGGACGAAGCGGCGAAGATCGGGGTCAAGAAACTGCTCACCACCAACGCGCAGTCGCAGTTGGCCAAGCAGATCAGCGATATCCAGGACATGCTCGCCCAGGGGGCGCAGTTCCTCATCGTCGCGCCACTGAACTCCGACGGCCTCGAACCGGCGCTGCAGGCCGCCGCGGCCAAGAAGGTCCCGGTCCTCACGATCGACCGGAAGATCAACTCGACCGCGTGCAAGGACTACCTCGCCTTCCTGGGGTCGAACTTCGTGGAGCAGGGCAAGCGGGCCGCGGACGCTTTGATCAAGGCGACCGGCGGCACGGGGAAGGTGGCGATCCTGCTCGGCTCCTCGGGCAACAACGTGACGACCGACCGCACCAACGGCTTCGTCAACCAGCTCAAAGCGAGCGCGCCGGGCATGGAGATCGTCGCGCAGCAGACCGGTGATTTCGCCCGTGACAAGGGCCAGCAGGTCATGGAGCAGTTGATCCAGAGCAAGCCCGACATCAGCGCGGTGTACGCCGAAAACGACGAGATGGCCCTCGGTGCCGTCACGGCGCTCAAGGGTGCCGGCAAGAACCCGGGCAAGGACGTCAAGATCGTCTCGATCGACGGTACGCGCAACGCGGTCCAGGGCATCGTGGACGGCACGATCAACGCGGTGATCGAGTCCAACCCGCGCTTCGGCCCGCTCGCCTTCCAGACCGCCCAGCAGTTCTACGGCGGCTCGTCGATCCCGGAGAACGTCATCATCTCCGACCGGGCCTACGACAGCACCAACGCCAAGGACTCGGTGGCCGGAGCGTACTGATCCCATGCGGATGCCGGCGGCTGTCTGAAAGCCGCCGGCACCCGTTGGGCGCGGAGAGGAAACGATGAGCAGCGATCCAGGCCCGCCGATCGCCGAGGTGGTCGGCGTCTCCAAACGCTTTCCGGGCGTGCTGGCACTCGACGACGTGTCGTTGACGCTCGCGCCCGGCGAGGTGCACGCCCTCGTGGGTGAGAACGGCGCCGGGAAGTCGACGCTGATAAAGCTGTTGACCGGGGTGTACACACCGGACGGTGGTGAGATCCGCTACGCCGGGCAGCCGGTGTCGTTCGGCCGTCCGCTGGACGCCCAGGCGGCCGGCATCTCCACCATCTACCAGGAGGTCAACCTCGTCCCGCGGATGAGCGTGGCGAGCAACCTCTACCTGGGGCGCGAACCCCGTGGCCGGCTGGGGCTGGTCGACTACCGCCGGATGCGCGCCGACGCGACCGCGCTGCTCGCGAGGCACGGCATCGACGTCGATGTGCGACAGCCGCTGCAGTCGCTCGGCCTCGGCGCCCAGCAGATGGTCGCACTCGCGCGGGCCGTGTCGGTCAACGCCCGCGTCGTCATCATGGACGAGCCGACCTCCTCGCTCGAGCCCCGCGAGGTGGACACCCTGTTCCGGATCGTGGGCGAACTGCGCGGACAGGGCGTGGCGACCATCTATGTCAGCCACCGCCTCGACGAGCTCTACCGCATCTGCGACCGGGTGACCGTGCTGCGCGACGGCCGGGTCGTGCACACCGGCCCGCTCGCCGGGCTCGAGCGGCTGCGCCTGGTTTCGCTGATGCTCGGTCGGGACGTGGCCGAGGTCCGCCGGCACGGGCTCACCCGGTTCAGCGAGTCGCACACCGCCACCGCCACCGAGCCGGTGCTGCGGGTACGCAACCTCACCAAGCGCCACGTGCTGTCGGACGTGTCGTTCGACGTGCGCCCCGGGGAGGTCACCGGTCTGGGCGGCCTGCTCGGCTCCGGCCGATCGGAGACCGCGAAGGCCATCGTCGGCGCCCTGCCGGTCGAGCACGGCAGCGTGACCGTCGCCGGCCGGCCGCTGCGCCGCCTGTCGCCCGCGGCCGCTATCCGGGCCGGCATCAGCCTGCTGCCCGAGGACCGTAAGGCCGAAGGCATCATCCCCGACCTGTCGGTGCGGGAGAACATCGTGCTCGCGGCGATGCCGCGGCTGTCGCGCGCCGGTGTGGTGTCGCGCGCCCGGCAGGACCGCGTCGTCGACCTGTTCATGCAGCGGCTGCGGATCAAGGCGGCCAGCCCGGACCAGAAGGTGTCGGAGCTGTCCGGTGGCAACCAGCAGAAGGTGCTGCTCGCCCGGTGGTTGTGCCTGAACCCGAAGATCCTGCTGCTCGACGAGCCGACCCGCGGCATCGACGTCGGCGCCAAGGCGGAGGTCCAGCAGCTCATCGACGACCTCGCCCAGGAGGGCCTGGCCGTGGTGCTCATCTCCTCGGACCTGGAGGAGCTCGTCGAGGGCGCCGACCGGATCGTGGTGCTGCGCGCCGGCGCGGTCGTCGACGAGTTGACCGGCGACGACGTCAGCGAATCCCATCTCATGGCCGCGGTGGCCCACGACGACGGGGAGCAGTCGCATGACTGAGCTGACCGCGACCACGAGCACGGCTGCCCCGGTGGTGGACCGCCGGCGCATCGCCCGGTACCTGCAGGACTACGGCGTATACGTCGCCGTCGCCGTGCTGCTGGCGTTCAACGCCGTGTTCACCGACAACTTCCTCACCGTCGGCAACCTGCGCACGCAGCTCATCCAGGTGTCACCGGTGGTCATCGTCGCGCTCGGGATGGCGCTGGTGATCGGTACCGAAGGGGTGGACCTGTCCGTCGGCTCGGTGATGGCGCTCGCCGCGGCGGTCCTGCCGCTGTACCTGGGCTACGGCGTCGTACCGGCAATCGCGCTGGCGCTGGTCGCCGGCGCCGCGGTGGGCGCGGTCAACGGCGCTCTCGTCGCGGTCGTACGGTTGCAGCCGATCGTGGCGACCCTCGCGCTGTTCGTCGGCGGTCGCGGCCTCGCGCTGGTGCTCGCCGGTGGGCAGCTCAAGCAGATCCACAACGGCACGCTGCTGGCCATCGGCGGTGACGATGTGCTCGGTGTGCCGGCGGTCGTGGTGATCGCCGGGCTGCTGGCGGTCGCCGTGGGATTCGTGGTCGGGCGCACGACGTTCGGCCGCCAGCTCGTCGCGATCGGCGGCAACCGGGTGGCCAGCCAGCTGGCCGGCCTGCCGGTGCGGCGGGTGCTGTTCGGCACGTACATCGCCTGCGGGGTCTTCGCGGCGCTCGCCGGGGTACTCGCCACCGCCCGGCTCACGGCCAGCGACCCGTCGGCGCTCGGCAACCTCATGGAGCTGTCCGCGATCACCGCCGTGGTCGTGGGTGGCACCCCGCTGACCGGAGGCCGGATCCGGGTCCTCGGCACCGTCGTGGGTGCGCTGTTGATGCAGCTGGTGCGCGCCACCCTCATCAAGCACAACCTGCCCGACTCCAGCGCGCAGCTGGTGCAGGCCGTCATCATCCTGGTCGCCGTCTATGTCGCCAGGGAGCGGAAGTCGCGATGACCCACTCGACAACGGAGCCCACGGTGGTCGACACCCGGACGGAGCCGGCCCACACCGGTGCCGCCGCCCCCAGCCGTACCCAACGAGCGGCTGCACTCGTCCAGCGACACGGCGCGCTGGCGGTCCTGATCCTGCTGGCCTCCGTGGCGACCGGGGCATTCCCGGCCTTCGGCACCGCGGACAACGCCCACAACATCGCCATCCAGTCCTCGTTCCTCGCGATCGTCGCGCTCGGCATGACCTTCGTGATCATCAGTGGCGGGATCGACCTGTCGGTCGGCTCGGTCTTCGCGCTCGGCGGCGTGCTCGCCGCGTACGCCTCCCGCTGGGGCCTGCTGCCGGCGCTGCTGCTGCCGCTCGCGGTGTGCGGACTGATCGGCGCGGTCAACGGGGTCCTTGTCGCGAAGGCGCGGATGCCCGCGTTCATCGTCACGCTCGCCAGCCTGCTCGGCGCGCGCGGCCTACTGCTGGCGATCACGCACGAGGGCGCCAACACCTTCCTGGTGCCGAAGACCTCCGCGTTCACGACGCTGGGGCAGGGCACGCTCGCCGGCTTCGGCTATCCGGTGTACATCGCGGTGGCCGCGTTCGGACTGGGCGGCCTGGTGCTGCAGCGCACCCGGATGGGCCAGTCGATCTACGCGGTGGGCGGCAGCGAGGACGCCGCCAGCCTCATGGGGTTGCCGGTCGCCCGCATCAAGATCACGGTGTACCTGCTGAGCGGGCTGCTGGCCGGCCTCGCCGGCGCGCTCAACGCTGCCCGGCTGTCGTCAGGGGTCACGATCCTCGGCGTCGGCCTCGAGCTGGACGCCATCGCCGCCGTCGTCATCGGCGGCACTCTTCTGGTCGGAGGCGCCGGGACGCTCAGCGGAACACTCTGCGGTGTCCTGCTGCTCGGCGTCATCCAGAACGTCATCAACCAGATCGGCTCGCTCGACTCCTCGTACCAGTCGGTGGTCAGCGGCGCGTTCCTGATCGTGGTCGTCGTGGTGCAGACCTACCTCGGCCGCACCCAACGGATCCGGTGAGAACAGCGACGGCGGTAAGAGCGGAGGGGAACGACCGGTGGGAGTCAGCCTCAAGGACATCGCCAAGCGTGCGGGCGTGTCGGTAGCGACGGTGTCCAACGTCGTCAACGGGTACCGGCCCGTCGGCGAGGCCAGCCGCGAGCGGGTCCGGAAGGCGATCGACGAGCTCGGCTACAGCCCCAACCTCTCCGCGCGGCACCTTCGCAACGGTCGGACCGGAATAATCGCGCTGGCCATCCCCGAGCTCAACAACGCGTACTTCGCCGAGCTGGCCGATGCGGCGATCCGGGAGGCCGGCCTGCACGGCTACACCGTGCTACTCGACTACACAGACGGCGACCGGGAGAAGGAGCTGCTGGTCAGCGAGGGCTTCCGGGCCCAGATCATCGACGGGCTCATCCTCTCGCCCGTCCAGCTCGACCGGGTCGACCTCTTCAACCGGACCAGCCGGACGCCGCTCGTGCTGGTCGGTGAGCGGGTTCACGACGTGCCGTACGACCACATCGCCATCGACAACGTGGCGGCCAGCGACGAGGCGATGAGGCACCTGCTCGACATCGGCCGGCAGCGGATCGCGTTCATCGGCGCCCAGACCGACGCCAACCGGATGCCGGCCCACCTGCGCCTGCTCGGCTACCGGGAAGCACTGCGCAACGCCGGACTCGACTACGACCCCCGCCTGGTGGTGACCACCGACCGGTTCGGCCGTGCCGACGGCGCTGCCGGGCTGCCACAGCTCATGGCGCTGCCCGAGCCACCCGACGCCGTCTTCGCCTACAACGACCTCATCGCCATCGGCGTGCTGCGCGCCGCGGTCGAGCTGGGCATCAGGGTGCCCGACGACATCGCAGTGGTCGGCTTCGATGACATCGAGGAGGGGCGGTACAGCACCCCGACACTGACGACCATCTCGCCGGACAAGGCGAGTATCGGCCGCCGGGCGGTAGCCGCACTGATCGGCCGACTCGACGGCAGCCGCGAAGCCGAACCCGAGGAGGTCCAGATGCCGTTCGCGCTGGTCACCAGGGAGAGCACGCTCGGCCGTCCGGCTTCGGCTTGACGCGACAAGGAGGATCTCGTGATCTCGAATCGTCTTCGGTTGAGGGTGGGCCTGTTGCGGCGGGCCCGTCGCCAGATGCTTGCACTTCTCGCTGTCGTCTGCCTGGCGGCGCCGAACATCGCCGGTGCGGCGCAGGCGAGCGCCGCGTCCGTATCGGGAACGGCGTCGACCTACCCAGCCGTCGGGCCGGGCACGCACTTCCTCGACCACGCGTCGTACCTGTCGGGCCTCAACGACCCGGCGTGGTACGAGGGGAACATTCCCTTCGTCGATCTGCCGGACAAGACGATCCAGGACGTCTACTACTACCGGTGGCGGGTGTGGAAGGAACACTTGCGCTACACCAACCCCACCGATGGCTGGATCCTCACCGAGTTCCTCGACTGCTGCGGTTACGCGGCGCCGTACCAAGCCATCAACGCGGCCGCCGGCCATCAGATCAGCGAGGGTCGCTGGGTGCGCGACCAGAGCTACGTCAACGACTACATCCGCTTCTGGCTGACCGGCCCGGGCGCCGGCCCCAAACCCGCGACCGACACGTTCAACGCCGACACCACCGACTGGGCGCACCAATACAGCCTGTGGCTGGCGAGTGCGGCGTACGACCGGGCGCGAGTCACCGGGGACTTCTCACAGTTGGCCACCCTGCTGCCCGAACTCGAGCGGCAGTATCACGGCTGGGACAAGCAGTTCGATACCCACCTGGGGCTCTACTGGTCGGTGCCGGTGTGGGACGCCATGGAGTTCTCGGCCTCGTCATACCAGTCGAGCGACCCCTACCACGGCGGCGCGGGCTACCGCCCGACGCTGAACTCCTACCAGTACGGTGACGCCGTCGCGATCAGCCACATCGCGCGACTCGCGGGTAACGGGGCCACGGCCGACGAGTACGCCGCGAAGGCCGCTGCGCTCAAGGTCTCCATGCAGAAGTGGCTGTGGGACCCCAACCGGCACTTCTACTACCACATGCCGCGCGACAACAATCCCGACCATCAGCTCATCGACAGCCGCGAGGAGATCGGCTACATCCCGTGGCAGTTCGGCGCAGCGCAGGCCGGCGACGTCGACGCCTGGGCGCAGCTACTCGACCCGCAGGGTTTCGCCGCGCCGTACGGACCCACCACCACCGAGCGGCGCAGCCGGTGGTTCATGAACCAGGCCGGCGACTGCTGCCGCTGGGACGGCCCGAGCTGGCCGTTCGCGACGTCGCAGACGCTGACCGGACTGGCGGACCTGCTCGACGACTACCCGTCGCAGACCACCATCACCAAGGCCGACTACGCCGCCACGCTTTCGACCTACGCCCGGACGCAGTACCGCAACGGCCAGCCCTACGTCGCCGAGGCGCACGCGCCGGACCAGCCTAACTGGAGCTACGACGGTTACAGCCACAGCGAGGACTATCTGCACTCGACCTTCAACGACCTGGTGCTGTCCGGCCTGCTCGGCATCCGCCCGCAGGACGGTGCGATCCTGCGTCTGCAGCCGCTCGTACCCGCCAGTTGGGACCACTACGCGGTCGAGAACGTGCCCTACCACGGCCACAACGTCACCGTGCTGTGGGACCGCGACGGCTCGCACTACGGCCAGGGCGCCGGCATGCACGTGTACGTCGATGGCCAAATGGCCCGCTCATCGGCCACCCTCACCAACCTGACGGTGCCGGTCGGCCCGACGCCCTCGGGCCCCGGTCACCTCGCCACAGTCGCGGTGGGCGACAGGGCGGTGAACGACGCGGCGAACCCGCTCCGTCGCGGCTACCCCAGGCCGGTCACGTCGTACACCTTCCGCTATGACGACGCGTGGAACGCACTCGACGGCAAGGTGTGGTTCAACGAGGTACCGGAGAACACCCGGTGGACCAACTACGCCTCGCCCAACGCCCAGGACTACTACGGGGTCGACTTCGGCGTGCCCACCCCGGTGAGCGACATCCGCTGGTACGGCTACGACGACGGCGGAGGTGTCCGTCCGGCGGCGGCCTACCAACTGCAGTACTGGAACGGCGGCACCTGGAAGGACGTGCCGGACCAGACCCGCAGTACGACGCAGCCGATCGGCAACGGCCTGAACCGCGTCACATTTCCCCCGATCACCACCACCCAGGTCCGCCTGCTGTTCGCCAACCCGCCCGGCGCTTATGTGGGCGTGACGGAGTTCGAGGCGTGGGCTGCCTCGAGTGGTGACGCCGGCGTCACGGTCGGGCCGGCCGCGGCCGATGGAGCCGTCCATGTCGACGGCACGACGCCGGTCGCCGTGACCGTGACGAACACGACCCACCAGCGGCTGCTCGACCCGGCGGTGTCGCTCGCCCTGCCGAGCGGCTGGACGGCGAGCCCCACCGGCATGGAGGGCACCACCGGTGTCGGTGCGATCGCACCCGGGAGGTCGGCGGTGTGGCACTTCACCGTGACCCCACCGGCCGGCGCGATGGGCCTCGATACCGGCCTGGTTGCCACGGCGACCTACAACGAGCAGCAGGGTTCCACGCGAAGCACGCACGCCCGTCAACTACTCACGGTCGCCTTCGACCCGGCCAAGTACTCCGACCAGCAGGTTGTGGATGACTTCAGCGCCGACACGCTCGGCGACTACACGGTGCGGCAGCCGTTCCCAGACGAGGTCATGCCGGCGCTGACCGCCGGCGGGGGCCAGTTGCGGGCCAGTGCGGACCAGCGCTTCTTCGCCCTCCTCGACCGAGGCGTGAGCCCAACGTCGGCGGACTCCGTCGTCGTCGTGGACCCGGCGCAGTTCATCGGCAACGTGTCGCATGAGGACAGTCTGTTCGTCGGTCTCTCCCGCGACGGCACCACGTACGTCGGCGCCTGGTACAACAACCACTACCGCACCAGCGGAATCGACGTGCGGGCCAACGGCCAGCTCAATCCGGCCGGCAGTGGCACCTGTTGCACCTCGGTGACATTGGCCCCCGGCGACCGGCTGGCGGTGCAGTTCCACGGCGCGACGGTGACCGCGTGGGCCTTCCACGGCGGCACCTGGGAGCGGCTCGAGTCGACCGATGTCAGCTCGGTGATCAACCTGTCGGACCCGGCCGTGCGGTCGACGTACCACGTGATGTTCGGCCTGCGAGGCGACGGCGGCACGATCGCGGCCAGCAGGTTCGAAGCGCGCAGCGCGCCTTCGTAACCGCAATCGCCACCCGGTGACCACGATCCATCCGGATTGGTGATTGGAAATCCTTTCCCGAGAAGGAGAGCCTCTGTGAGAAGACGACGGATCTGGACCGAGCGCAAGGGCGTGCGCAGACGGCACCTGTGGGCCACGCTCGCGGCGGTCGGGTCGTTGGTGCTGGCGTCGATCGCCGTACCGGCGAGCCGGGCGAGCGCGGACACGACGCAACGGCACGGGCTGCGCGGTGACTACCACGTCAGCGCTCCAGGCACCTACGACCAGTTCACGACGTTGAAGGCAACGGTCGTCGACCCCAACATCGACTTCAACGACCTCGAGCCGATCCTCGACAGCCTCACCGGGCAGAACGACCACAACACCGTCCGGTGGACCGGCCAGATCCAGCCGCGCTACTCCGAGGCCTACACGTTCTCGATGGTCGGAGACAACGGCTTCCGACTCTGGGTCGACAACCGGCTGGTCATCGACCACTGGGTCGACGACTGGGACAGGCCCCAGACGGGCGCCCCGATCACGCTGCAGGCAGGGCAGAAGTACGACATCAAGGTGGAGTACTTCGAGAACAACGGCGGCTCCAATCTGCACCTGAGCTGGTCGAGCCCGAGCCAGCCCAAGGAGATCGTGCCGAACTCCGCCCTGTACCTCCCGCCGGGCTTCACCTACCCCGGGCCGCTGTCGTCGACGATCCCCGCCGACGGCACAAGCGTGGCGCTGACGTTCGACAAGGCGATGCAGCCGCTGCCGGCAGGTCAGACCGCGCACTTCAAGGTGCAGGTCAACGGCACCGAGTGGGGACTCGCGTCGGTCACGCCGGACCCGAAAGACGCCTCGGTGATCCTGCTGCGCCTGGCCGATCCGGTCCCGCAACAGGCCGGTAACACCGTCCGGGCGGTCTACGACGGCAAGGGCGGCATCACGACGGCCGACGGCACGGGCGTCCCGGCGTTCAACGTCTACGTCGTCAACAACTCGACGTACCAGATCACCACACCGTGGGCCAAGGACGTATCGCCGACGAACGCGCTGCCGGAGTACCCGCGCCCGCAGTTGACGCGCAAGGACTGGCAGAACCTCAACGGCACCTGGCAGTACCAGGCCGGCAGCGCCGGACAGGCCCCGCCGTCGGGTGACCTTTCGGAGAAGATCCTCGTGCCGTACCCGCCGGAGTCGCTGCTGTCCGGCGTCCAGCGCCACGACGACCAGATGTGGTACCGCCGCACGTTCACCGTGCCCGATGGGTGGCGGATCGGCGGCCACTGTGGACAGCCCGACTCCTGCCAGCGGCTGCTGCTGCACTTCGACGCGGTCGACTACCAGGCGACCGTGTGGGTCAACGGTGTACAGGTGGCCACGCACACCGGCGGCTACAGCGGTTTCGACGTCGACGTCACCGACGCGGTCACCGGCAGCGGCCCGCAGACGCTGCTCGTCAAGGCGGTCGACCCCACCACCAGCGGCCCCTCCAACCAGCCCGTCGGCAAGCAGCGCAGCAACCCCAGCGGCATCTGGTACACCCCGTCGTCGGGCATCTGGCAGACGGTCTGGATGGAGCCGGTGGCGACCGCGCACATCGACCGGCTCGACATGACCCCCGACCTGACCGACAACACCCTGAAGCTGACCGTGCAGGCGTCCGGGGTGACCGGCGAGCAGGTCGAGGCGACGGCCTGGGACGGCGACACCAAGGTCGGCACGGTCACCGGGCCGGCCGGTGCCGCGCTCGCCCTGCCGGTACCGAACGCCAAGCTGTGGAGTCCGGACAAGCCGTTCCTGTACGACCTGAAGGTCCAGCTCGTCGACGGCCAGCGGCCGGTCGACCGGGTGGACAGCTACTTCGGGATGCGCTCGGTGTCGGTCGGCAACGTCAACGGGCAGCCGCACATGCTGCTCAACGGCCAGTTCGTGTTCAACCTCGGCACCCTGGACCAGGGCTTCTGGCCCGACGGCCTCTACACCGCGCCGACCGACAGCGCCCTGGCGTTCGACCTGCAGCAGCAGAAGGCCCTCGGCTTCAACACCGTTCGCAAGCACATCAAGGTCGAGCCCGACCGCTGGTACTACTGGGCTGACAAGCTGGGCCTCATCGTCTGGCAGGACATGCCGGCGATGAACCCGGACCGGGGTACCCCGCTCACCGCCGCCGACAAGGCGGAGTTCGAGTCCGAGCTGCACACGATGATCGACCAGCACCGCAGCCACCCGTCGATCACCACGTGGATCCCGTTCAACGAGGGCTGGGGCGAGTACGACCCGGCGCGTGTCGCCACCGAGGTGAAGGGCTGGGACCCGAGCCGGCTGGTCAACGCCGACAGCGGCCAGAACTGCTGCGCTTCGCTGCCTGACCCGCACACCGGCGACATCTACGACAACCACAACTACCCGGATCCCGGACGCCCCGGCATCACCGACAACCGGGCCATCGTCGACGGCGAGTACGGCGGCCTGGGCCTGAAGGTGCCCGGGCACATGTGGTTCGGCGGCGGCTTCGCGTACGAGATGGAGAACTCGTCGCAGCAGTTGACCGACCGCTACGTGGGGATGGACAAGCAGTTGGAGGCCTGTATCAGGTGCGGGTTGTCCGGCTCGATCTACACCCAGCCGTACGACGTCGAGGGCGAGATCAACGGCCTGATGACCTACGACCGGCGGGTGATGAAGGTCGACGCCGGTCGGATCCGGGCGGCCAACGCCGCGGTGCTCGCCGCGGCCGGCACCGTGTCGAACCCGCCCCCGCCGCCACCCGGCACGCCGGGCCTGACGGGGGTCGGCTTCTGGCCGCT
>JAOPWA010000275.1 GCA_025965915.1 Dactylosporangium sp.
CTCCACGTTGATCAAGTGGTTCCCCGATCGCCCCGGCCTCGCCACCGGGCTTGCCATCATGGGGTTCGGTGGCGGTGCCCTCATCGCCAGCCCGCTGTCGCGCCAACTGCTCTCGTTCTACGATCCCGCCTACAACCCGGCCGACGCCAAGTCGGTCGCGTCCGGCAGCGCGCTGGTCTGGCTATTCGTGACGCTCGGCATCGGATACTTCGTCATCATGATGTTCGGCGTCTTCAATGTCCGGGTTCCGTCGCCGGGCTGGCGCCCGGCGGGATTCGAACCGGCGGCGGTGGCGGCCAAGCCGCTGGTGACCACGGCCAACGTGTCCGCGTCGAACGCTCTTCGTACCCGGTCGTTCTGGCTGCTGTGGGTCGTGCTTTTCTGCAACGTCACGGCGGGGATCGGGATCCTGGAGCAGGCGAGCCCGATGATCCAGGACTTCTTCCGCTCCGGTGGTGTTTCGAGCGTGTCCGTCGCGGCCGCCGCCGGCTTCGTCGGGCTGTTGTCGCTGTTCAACATGGCCGGCCGGTTCGCGTGGTCAACCACCTCGGACTACACCGGCCGCAAGCCCATCTACATGCTCTACCTCGGCGGCGGAATGGTGCTCTACGCGCTGCTGGCGTCCGTCGGGCATGCGGCGACGGCGCTGTTCGTGCTGCTGGCCGGTGTCATCCTGTCGTTCTACGGCGGCGGCTTCGCGACCATGCCGGCGTACCTGCGGGACCTGTTCGGCACCTACCAGGTCGGCGCGATCCACGGTCGGGTGCTGACCGCCTGGTCGGCCGCCGGCGTCGCCGGGCCGCTGATCATCAACGGTTTCCTGGACGCGCAGGGCAAGCCCGGCACGCTGACCTCGTCGGCGTACCAGCCCGCGCTGTTCACCATGGTGGGCATCCTGGCGGTCGGGTTCGTCGCCAACCTGCTGATTCGCCCGGTCCCGGAGCACTTCCATGAGCCGGTAACGCATGAGCCGGTAACGCATGAGCCGGCCATGACCGATGAGCACGCCTCTGTTGGCGCCGAGAAGGGTACGCGCGATGAGTGACCAATCCGGTAACCAGTCCGCTCGGCTGTGGCTGTCCTGGCTGCTGGTCGCGGTGCTGCTCGGGTACGGGGTCGCGCAGACCGCGATCACCGCGGCGAAGCTGTTCGCCGGCTGAGGGCGGTCCGCGGCTACGTCCAGTGACGGGTTTCGGGCATCGAGGCGTCCCCGTCAGGGCCGGGCACGACGCCCAGGACCTGGTGGATGGCGACGCCGCCGTCGGTGAATCCCAGGTTCGAGCCGGCCATGTACAGACGCCAGATCCGTGCCCTCGCCTCGCCCACCAACGCCACCGCCCGGTTCCAGTCCGAGTCCAGATTGGATACCCAGGCCTGACGTGTCCGCGCGTAGTGCTCGCGCAGCGATTCGACGTCGCGGACCTCGAACCCGGCCCGTTGCATGGCCAGCACGACCTCGCCCACGTCGAGGAGTTCCCCGTCGGGGAAGACGTACCGGCCGATGAACGAACGCCGTCCGATCCTGGACCCGCCAGGGGACGAGATGGCGTGGTTGAGCAGCCTGCCGTGCGGCCGTAGCAGGGCGCGGAGCGTCTCGAAGTACCGGGCCGTGTTCCTGGCGCCGACGTGTTCGAACATGCCGATCGAACTGATCGCGTCGAACGTCTCGCCGGCCAGGTCCCGGAAGTCCTGCAGGCGGATCTCCACGCTGTCGGCCAGCCCCGCCTCGGCGACCCGCTTACGGGCCAGGGTCGCCTGGGCCTCGCTGATGGTCACGCCCACGACGGTGGCGCCATGAATGGTGGCTGCATGCAGCGCCATCGAGCCCCAGCCGCACCCGACGTCGAGCAGCCGCGAGCCGGCGCGCTCGTGCAGGCCGAGCTTGCGACTGATCAGCTCGTGCTTGGCGGCCTGCGCGTCCTCCAGGCTGGTGGACGTGGGCGTGAACCGGGCGCAGGAGTAGGTCATGCTCGGTCCGAGGACCAGGCGGTAAAAGTCGTTGCCGACATCGTAGTGGTGGCTGATCACGTCGGCGTCGCGCTGCTTGGAGTGCAGCCAGCCATGGGGACGGGCCTCAGCGGGTGGAGGCTCCAGTGGAAGGCCGATGGCGCCCAGTTGTCGGGCTGCTCCCAGCGCCGACCAGACCGCCTTCAGCCCGAGCCGGGCGTCGTTGGGCGCCGCCTGTTGCAGCGCCCGCAGTACGCCGAAGACGTCGCCTTCCAGGTCCAGTTCGCCGGCTACGTACGCCCGGCCGATACCCAGCTCGCCCGGCGACCACATCATGCGGCGTACGACGTTGACCGACCGCACCCGGACGATGCCGGGTCCGCTGTCGGGCCCCGCACCGCTGCCGTCCCAGAATTCGAACCGTATCGGCAGCTTCTCGCCGAGGGCGACCCGCAGCAGGGGGCCGAAGGCGTCGGCGGCCGTCGTTGCCATAGTGGACATCCGCTGCTCCTCGGCTCGTCAGGGGAAATGCCGTGAGGGATGCTGCGGTGCAGGACAACAGTTTGCTACAGAAGAAAGCTTACGGCTAGGGCCGCGATGTCGCCTGTTCGCCGTCGAGAGCCCCGAGGATCTGCCGTTCGGCATCGCGCAGATAGCGGTCCAGCTCCCCACAGGCCTCGTCGACGGCGCCGCCGACGAGGAGGGTGGTCATGTGTCGGTTGCGTAACACGTACGGTTCGTGGAGCGCGCGCGCCTCGTCGATCACGGCGAACGCCAACCGCAGCTCAGCGAAGAGTTGGTCGAACATCCGGTTGAGCCGCAGGCTGTCGCAGGCATCGACCAGCGACCGGTGGAAGGCGATGTCGGCCGTGCCGACCGATGCCCAGTCCCCGGTGGCGGCCGCCGTTTCGGCTCCCGTGACGATCTCGTCGAGCGCCCGGATGACGGCCGGTCGGCCGGCGGCGGCGCGCAGACCGGGCGGTTCGAGCAGGCGCCGGGTCCGGTAGATGTCCTCGACGTCGCGCACCGACACCTCACGCACGAACACGCCGCGATGCAGCACGTGTTCCACGAGGCCCTCCCGGGACAGCGCGCGGAATGCCTCCCGGATCGTGTTGCGCGAGACGCCGAGCGCCGCCGCGAGGGCTTCTTCCCGCAGTTGCGCGCCCGGGCGGATCCTGCCGTCGGTGATGTGCTGCCGGATGGCGTCGGCCGCCTGCTCCGACGTGCTGGAGCGCCCGGCCAGCGTCATGAGCCCGGCCAGAGCGTCGGCGGGGGAGTGCGCGGGTACAGATCTCATCGATGCCACCTCTCGGGTCCGCCGATGACGTGCAGCGTACCGGATGAGAGGATTGACCCCTTGCAGGATTGTTCAACAATCTCATAGTCTCAGGGGTACGCGATCGCCGCCACGACATCCATGGCACCTCGACATCGAAGGCACCTCGACATCGAAGGCACCTCGGTACGGCCGGAAGGATGAACGCGATGACCGGCATGCCCCCTCACACCAGTTCATTTCGACGAGTCGTCGTCGCAAGCCTCGTGGGCACCTCGCTCGAGTGGTACGACTTCTTCCTGTACGGCTCGGCCGCGGCGCTGGTCTTCAACAAACTGTTCTTCCCAACGTTCGATCCGTTGGTCGGCACGCTGCTTGCCTTCACCACGTACGCGGTGGGGTTCGTCGCGCGTCCCATCGGCGGGGCGGTCGCCGGCCACTTCGGCGACCGGGTCGGCCGCAAGAACGTACTCGTCGCCACGCTGCTGCTGATGGGCGTCTCGACGCTTCTGGTCGGCGCGCTGCCCACGTACCGTGCGATCGGGGTCGCCGCCCCGATCGCGCTCGTCACGCTGCGGTTTCTCCAGGGACTCGGCCTCGGCGGCGAGTGGGGCGGCGCGGTGCTCATGTCACTGGAGCACGGGCCCGCCGACCGCCGGGGCTTGAGCGCCAGTTGGCCGCAGGTCGGTGTCCCGATGGGCAACCTGCTGGCCGCCGCCGTTCTCTGGATCATGAGCCGCCTGCTGTCCGATCAGGCCTTCCTGTCGTGGGGATGGCGGGTGCCGTTCCTGCTCTCGGGCGCGCTCATCGCCGTCGGGCTGTGGATCCGGCTCGGGATCGCCGAATCGCCCCTGTTCGTCGAGGTCGAGAAGACGAAGGCGAAGGCCCGGCTGCCGATCGTCGACGTGCTCCGTAGCCACCCCCGCGAACTGCTGGTCGCGATCGGGGCGCGAATCGGCACGGACGTCGCCTTCTACACGTTCGCACTGTTCATCCTCGCCTACGTGACCGGAACACTCGGCCTTCCCCGTACGACGGCCCTGACCGCGGTGCTCGTCGGCTCCGCGTGCCAACTCGTGCTGATCCCGCTGTTCGGCGCACTGTCCGACCGGGTCGGTCGGCGGCCGGTGTACCTCGTCGGCGCGATCGGCGCGGCGCTGTGGGTCTTCGCCTTCTTCGCGCTGCTGGACACGAGATCGTTCGCCGCGATCCTCATCGCCACCGTCGTGGCCCTCGGATTCCACGCCGCCATGTACGGTCCGCAGGCCGCGTTCGTGGCCGAACTGTTCAGTACCCGGCTGCGCTACAGCGGAGCCTCGTTGGGCTATCAGATCGCGGGCGTGCTCGGTGGAGCGCTCGCTCCGATCATCTCGATCGCGCTGCTGCGCCGCTACCACACCCCGCTGGCGGTCTGCCTGTACGTCGTGGCGGCGCTGCTGGTCACCGTGGTCGCACTCGTGTTCGCGCCGGAAACCCGCGGCATCGACCCGCAGACCGAGTACGGGAACCGCGAAACGGCGGCCAGCCGATGAGCGTGCCAGACCTCCCATCGGCGACCATGCCGGTCATTGACCTCAACAGTGACCTGGGCGAGGGCTTCGGTGCCTGGACCCTCGGCGACGACGACGCCCTGCTGGACATCGTCACCAGCGCCAACGTGGCCTGCGGCTTCCATGCCGGCGATCCGTCGATCATGCGCCGGGTCTGTGCCCGCGCGGTTGAGCGGGACGTGGCCATCGGTGCCCAGGTCGGGTACCGCGACCTGGCCGGGTTCGGTCGACGCGCCATCGCGGTCGATCCGGGTGAACTCACCGACGAGGTGCTCTACCAGTTGGGCGCGCTCGACGGCATCGCCGGCGTCGAAGGCGGACGGGTGTCGTACCTCAAGCCGCACGGGGCGCTGTACAACACGATCGTCACCGACGAGGTTCAGGCCGCGGCGGTCGTCGACGCCGCCCGCTGGTACGACCCCACGATGCCCGTACTCGGCCTGCCAGGCTCGGCGTTCCTACGGCTCGCCGCCGACGCCGGTCTGACCACGGTCGCGGAAGCGTTCGCGGACCGGGCGTACACGGTCGACGGTCACCTCGTACCCCGGCGGGTGGCCGGAGCCGTGCTGCACGACGCCGACGTGATCGCCGACCGGTGCGTACGGATGGTGACCACCGGCACCGTGGACGCTCTGGACGGCACACCCGTGACGGTCCGGGCCCGGTCGATCTGCGTGCACGGCGACACCCCCGGCGCGGTGGCCATCGCCCAGCGCGTCCGGGCGGCAATGCTCGGGGCGGGCGTCACGGTCCGGCGCTTCACCGGGGAGGATTGACGACGGTGCGCGTCCGCCGGTACGGCCGCGCCGCGCTGCTCGTCGAACTCGAGGGCACGGGCGAGGTCATGGATCTGTACCGGGCGCTGTCGGCCGCGCCGCCAGAAGGGGTGATCGACCTCGTGCCGGCGGCGCGGACCCTGCTCGTCACGTTCGAACCGGGGAGGGCGTGCTTCGAAGACCTGGCCCGGGTGGTGAAGAGCACGGACCCTGCGGCGGCCACCGAGACGGCGGCCGGCCTGGTGGAGCTACCCGTGTCGTACGACGGGCCCGACCTCGACGCGGTGGCCGAACTGACCGGCCTGTCGCGTGCCGAGGTGGTGCGACGGCATACGGGCTCCGACTACGTGGTCGCGTTCTGCGGTTTCGCGCCCGGCTTCGCGTACCTCGCCGGCGGCGATCCCGCGCTGCGGGTACCGCGCCGCGAGAGCCCCCGGACGGCGGTGCCCGCCGGGGCGGTGGGGCTCGCCGGAGAGTTCACCGGGGTCTACCCCCGATCCTCCCCGGGAGGATGGCAGCTCATCGGCCACACCGGGGCGCCGCTGTGGGATGTGGACCGTGACCCACCGGCCCTGCTGGTCGCGGGTACGAGGGTCCGCTTCGTCGAGGCAGAGTCATGATCGCGACGGTGCCATGATCGAGGGCAGAGTCATGATCGCGACGGTGCCATGATCGAGGTAATGCCGTGATCGAGGTCATCCGGTCCGGGCCGCTCGCGACGGTGCAGGACCTCGGCAGACCGGGCTGGGCCAGTCTCGGGGTAAGCCCGTCGGGGGCGGCCGACCTCGGTGCGCTGCGGCTGGCCAACCGGCTCGTCGGCAACCCCGAGTCGGCGGCGTGCCTGGAGGTCACGCTCGGTGGGCTCGTCGTGCGGTTCACGATCTCGGCCATCGTCGCGCTGACCGGCGCGCCCTGTCCGGTGCGGGTGGGGGACAGGCAGGGCTTCGTCAACGGACCGATCGCCGTTCCGGCCGGTGTTCGGCTGGTGCTCGGCGCGCCCCCCCGAGGCTTGCGGACCTACCTCGCCGTCCGCGGTGGGATCGACGTCCCGCCGGTCTTCGGCTCCCGCTCGACCGACCTGTTGTCGGGGCTGGGACCCGAGCCGGTGACGCCCGGTACCCGATTGCCTGTGGGCGACGCGGCAGCCCGGTGGCCCACGGTCGACCAGGCACCCGTGCCCGCTCTACCCGACGACCTCGAACTGCGGGTGCTGCCGGGCCCGCGCCACGACTGGGTCACCGCCGACGCCGTCCGGCGGCTCGCTACCGCCACCTACGAGGTGAGCGCCCGCAGCAACCGCGTCGGTGTCCGGCTGGAGGGCCCCCCACTGACCCGGGCCAGGCGGGACGAACTGCCGCCCGAGGGTATCGTGCGCGGGGCCGTGCAGGTGCCGCCCGACGGAAAGCCGGTTCTGTTCCTCGCCGACCACCCGGTGACCGGCGGATATCCGGTCATCGGGGTGGTCGAGCCGGCGGACACCGACCTGCTTGGCCAGGCCAGGCCCGGTCAGCGGGTGTCGCTGCGCTGGGTTGTTCGGTGATCTCCGTCGCCCGGTGATCTCCGTCGCCCGGTGGTCTCGTCGCCGGTGATCGTCGTCCGATGATCTCCCGTTCGGGTTCGGCTGTTTGGGTCCCAGCCGTCAGGGAACCTGATTGATAGGGGGTGTTCTGAGTGGGTTCGACAGGAGTTGATTCGACCGAGACGGTGGCGATCGTCGGGGGTCGGGTCGTTCCGATCGAGGGCGACCCGATAGACGGTGGCGTCGTACTGATCGATTACGGCCGGATCTCGGCTGTCGGCGGTCCTGACCACCCCGTTCCCGAGGGTGCCACCGTCGTGCTGGCCAACGGCGCGTGGGTGCTGCCCGGCTTCATCGACGCACACGCCCACGTCGGCGTGTGGGAAGAGGGCGAAGGGTGGGCCGGTGACGACGTCAACGAGATGACCGACCCCAACACCGCTCATGTCCGCGCCGTCGACGCGATCAACCCCGCCGACCTCGGCTTCCGCGACGCGATCGGCGGCGGCGTACTCGCCGTCAACGTCAACCCGGGCTCGGGCAACCCGATCGGAGGCCAGACCGTCGCGCTCAAGTGCTGGGGACGCACCGTCGACGAGATGGTGCTGCGCCAGCCCAGCGGCCTGAAGTCGGCGCTCGGAGAGAACCCCAAGCGGGTGTACGGCGAACGAAAGAAGACGCCGCAGACCCGGCTGGGCACCGCGGCGGTGATCCGCGACGCGTTCACGCAGGCCCGAAACTACATGGCCAAGTGGGAGAACGCGGAGCCGGGAAAGCAGCCCGACCGCGACCTCAAGATGGAGGCCCTCGCCAAGGTGCTGCGCCGGGAGATCCCGTGGCGGCAGCACTCCCACCGCGCCGACGATATCGCCACCGCCATGCGCATCGCCGACGAGTTCGGCTACGAACTGGTCATCGACCACGGCACGGAGGCGCACCAGCTCGCCGACATCATCGCGGACGCGGACATCCCGGTGGTCATCGGCCCGCTGTTCACATCGCGGGTGAAGGTCGAGCTACGTAACCGGACCATGGCCAGTCCGGGCCGGCTCGCCGCCGCCGGTGTGACCATCGCGATCACGACCGACCACCCGGTCGTACCGATCAATTTCCTCATTCACCAGGCCACCCTGGCAGTCAAGGAAGGCCTGGATCCCGAGACCGCGCTGCGCGCGGTCACGATCAACCCGGCACGCATCGCCGGTGTCGCCGACCGGCTCGGCTCCATCGAGCCGGGAAAGGACGCCGACCTGTGCATCTGGTCGGGTGATCCGCTGGACGTGATGAGCCGGGTGGAACTGGCATACATCGGCGGTTCCGAGGTCTACCGCTACGACGCCGACCGTCAGGAGGGGGTGTTCGCCGAGCCCGGCGTGTGATCACCGGGTGGCGGTGCCCACCGACGTGTGATCACCGGCTGGCGGTGCCCACCGGCGCGGGTGCCGGGGCGGCGGGCACCGAAGCGGCGCGGCGTCTGGCCACCCAACGCTCGAAGATCACGCTCGTGAAGGGCGGCACGGCGGCCGCGGCGCCGACGACCAGCCGTGGCAGACCCCATCGTTCACGCCGGGAAAGCCATAGCAGCGTGGCCAGGTACGCGATGAACAGCATGCCGTGTATCGGGCCGAACACCTTCACGCCGATCGGATTGTGCGCCAGCGCGTACTTGAAGAGCATGCTGATCAGCAACCCGAGCCAGGAGAAGGCCTCCGCGACAGCAGTCAGGCGGAAGGTACGGGCGGGGTCGCGGAACACAACATCCTCCAGGGCGGTCGGTGGCCCCAGAAGCGTACCCGCGCGGTTATTTCGGGCCGGCCTCGGCGGGTTCGCGCCGTGCGGGCCGTTCCCGCTGTGCCGGCCGTTCCCGCTGTGCCGGCCGTTCCCGCCGTGCGGGCCGTTCCCGCTGTGCCAGGCGGTTGTGCCGCCGCCCGTAGCCGAAGTACACCACCATCCCGATGGCGAGCCACACCAGGAACCGCACCGCGTACCCACCGCCGAGGCAGATCCCGACCACCGCGATCCGGTCGGCATCCACCTGGACGCCGCTTGGCAGTACACCGCCCGCCAGTACGCCGACCGGCGCGCGTAGGTCGGCTAGTTTGCCAGCACAATGCCCACCCGGCCGGCCGGCCGTACTCGGTGTGCTCATCCGTCGGGCGGGTCGACCCTCCGGCGGCTCCGAATTTCGAGCACCGGGAAGCGCTCCGAAAAAAGTTGGTCGGCCATGTCGATTCCCGGGTTCCTGGTTCGACGCGTTACCAAAGCCGGGGTTCAGGCCTCGCCCAGACCGTCCGGAATCCCGGTTCCGAGGCGAAACCAGAAGGAGACACCACGATGCGGGTCATGGTCATGATCAGGGCCGACAAGGACACCGAGGCGGGCGTCATGCCGAGCGAGGAGATCCTCGCCGCGATGGGCAAGTACAACGAAGAGCTGGTGAACGCCGGTGTGCTGCTCGCCGGCGAGGGGCTGCACCCCAGCTCGAAGGGTGCACGCGTCCGGTTCTCCGACGGGAAGACGACCGTGATCGACGGGCCCTTCACCGAGGCGAAGGAGCTGATCGCCGGCTTCTGGCTGTGGCAGGTGAAGTCGATGGACGAAGCGATCGAATGGCTCAAGCGCTCGCCTTTCGACGGGGGCGCCGAGATCGAGGTCCGCCCGGTGTTCGACGCCGAGGACTTCGGTCCCGAGTTAACGCCCGAGCTCCGGGAGGCGGAGGAGCGTCTGCGCGCGCAGGTGGCCGGGCAGCAGCGGTCGTAGTAGGGGTAGCGGTCGTAGTAGGAGTAGCGGCGCGCGGACTTGCGCTGGCGGATGCAGGTGCTTTAGTCGGTGCGTGACACGTTCTGATACGCACGGCGCGATCAACGCGGTCTGGCGGATCGAATCGGCCAGGCTCATCGCCGGTCTCGCCCGGATGGTGCACGACGTCGGTTTGGCCGAGGATTTCGCGCAGGACGCGCTCGTGGCCGCACTCGAGCAGTGGCCGGAGTCAGGCGTCCCGGATAACCCGGGCGCCTGGCTCATGGCCATTGCCAAGCGTCGGGCGATCGACGCGCTGCGCAGGAGGGCGATACTCGAACGCAAGCAGGGGGAGCTCGGCCGCGAACTGGAGGTCCAGCTCCAGACGGTCGCGCCGGATTTCGGCGCCGCGATCGACGACGACCTCGGCGACGACCTCTTGCGCTTGGTCTTCATCTCCTGTCATCCGGTTCTCTCGACCAAGGCCCGCGTCGCTCTCACGCTCCGCTTGCTCGGGGGCCTGACGACCGACGAGATAGCGCGCGCCTTTCTCGTCCCGGAGCCGACCGTCGCCCAGCGGATCGTCCGGGCCAAGCGCACCCTCGCCGAGGCGCGCGTACCCTTCGAGGTCCCCGAGGGGGCCGATCGCGCCGCCCGCCTGTCGTCCGTACTCGAGGTCGTGTACCTCATCTTCAACGAGGGCTACTCGGCGACGGCCGGTGACGACTGGGTGCGACCCGCGCTCTGCGAGGAGGCACTGCGTCTCGGCCGTATCCTGGCCACCCTCGCGCCGAAGGAGCCGGAGGTCCACGGTCTCGTCGCGCTGATGGAGATCCAGGCGTCGCGGTTCAGGGCGCGGACCGGTCCGTCGGGGGAGCCCATCCTGCTCCTCGATCAGGACCGCGCACGGTGGGATCAACTCCTCATCCGTCGTGGCCTGGCGGCACTCGAGCGTGCCGAGGAGTTCGGCGACGCACTCGGCCCGTACGCGTTGCAGGCCGCGATCGCCGCCTGCCATGCGCGAGCGCGTACTCCGCAGGAGACGGACTGGGCGCGCATCGCCGCGCTCTATGCCGCGCTCGTCCAGCTCGTGCCGTCACCCGTCGTGGAGCTGAATCGTGCGGTCGCGCTCGCGATGGCGTTCGGTCCGGCGGCCGGCCTCGAGTTGGTCGATACGCTGACCTCGGAGCCGGCGCTGAAGGACTACCACCTCCTGCCCAGCGTGCGGGGCGACCTCCTCACCAAACTGGGCCGCTTCGAGGAAGCACGGGCCGAGTTCGAGCGTGCGGCGTCGCTCACCCGAAACAACCGCGAGCGCGACCTGCTCCTCACGCGCGCCGTCGCGTGCGGCGCCCATCCATGATCAGGGAGAGTTCTAGGCGCTATAACGCCGCAAACTCTCCCTGATCATGGCGAAGGCTCAGCTGAACAGGGCGCTGTAGCCGTTCAGTGCGGGCTGGCCGCCAAGGTGGGCGTACAGCACGGTTGACGACCGCTCGATCTCACCGCGGGTGACGAGGTCGATCAGTCCCGACATCGACTTCCCCTCGTACACCGGGTCGGTGATCATGCCCTCCAGCCGGCCGGCCAGCCGCATCGCCTCCAGCGTCCGCTCGTCGGGGATGCCGTACGTGCCGGCGTGGTAGCGCTCGTCGAGTTCGATCTCCTTGGGTCGCAGCTCCCGGTCCAGGTCGAGCAGCCGCGCGGTCTGCTGGGCGATCCGGACGATCTGGTCGCGCGTCTCGGCCGGTTTCGCGGACGCGTCGATGCCGATCACCCGCCGTCGCGGTCCGGCCGCGAACCCCGCGACCATCCCGGCCTGCGTGCTGCCCGTCACGGAGCAGACGACGACGGTGTCGAAGAAGACGCCGAGCTCGCGCTCCTGCTGCTCGACCTCGCGGGCCCAGTTGGCGAAGCCCAGGCCGCCGAGCGGATGGTCGGACGCGCCGGCCGGGATCGGGTACGGCTTGCCGCCCAACAGGTCGATCTCGGCCAGCGCGGCCGCCCAGCTCTCCTTGATCCCGATGCCGAACCCGGACTTCACCAGGCGGACGTCAGCCCCCATCAGCCGGCTCAAAAGGATGTTGCCGACCCGGTCGTAGACCGCGTCCGGCCAGTCCACCCACGACTCCTGTACGAGGACGGCCTTGAGCCCGAGCCGGGCGGCGACTGCGGCGACGGCGCGGGTGTGGTTGGACTGGACGCCGCCGATGGACACCAGCGTGTCGCAGCCCTGCGCGAGGGCGTCGGCGGCAAGGTACTCCAGCTTGCGTACCTTGTTGCCGCCGAAGGCGAGACCGGAGTTGCAGTCCTCGCGCTTGGCCCAGATCTGGGCGCCGCCGAGGTGGGCGGTGAGGCGGTCGAGCCGGTGGACCGGCGACGGGCCGAACAGCAGCGGTTGGCGGGGGTGGTCGGACAGGGCCACGGCGATCTCCGATCAGTCGTGCGGTTCAGTTCAGTCGTGCGGTTCAGTTCAGTCGTGCGGTTCGGTTCAGTCGTGCGATTCGGTGGCGAAGGCGGCGTCGATGAGCCGTTCCAGTGAGTCCCAGTTGTCGTGTACAAGCCTGGCGGCCCGGTCGACGTCGCCCTCCGCGCATGCCTGTGCGATGCGCTCGTGCATGTCGACGGAGTCCCGGCCCGGCAGTGAGCCGAACCGCAGGCGTTCCAGGCGGCGGATCCGTGGGGCGAGCCGGTCGAGCGTGGCCTTCAGCGTCCGGCTGTCCGCGGCGTCGACGTAGACGACGTGCACGTCGTCGTCGGCTGCGAGGGCCGCGTCGATGTCGCCGGTGTCCAGGGCGGCAGCGAAGGTGGCGTTCGCCGTGCGCATCCGCGCCACATCGTCCGGAGTCATCCGCGGGATGGCCTGGGTGACGGCGAGGACGTGCAGCGCGCGGAGCACAACGAAGGCCTCCTCGCAGTCGCGCCGATTGAGCGGCGTGACCCGGGTATAGGCGTTCGGTTTGGACTCCACGAGGCCCTCGTCCGCGAGTCGGGCAAGGGCCTCGCGCACCGGCGTACGCGACAGCCCCACCTGAGCGGCGAGGTCGCCGTCGCGTACCACCTGTCCGGGCTTCAGGTCGCCGCTGACGATCGCCGCGAGCAGCACGTCGTACGCCTCGTCGCGGAGTAGGCGGCGCGATACCCGGGCCAGTTGCATGTGATATATCAATTCATCGGACATGGATCTTGTCAAGAGCTGTGAAGCTACCTACCGCCACTGTCCGGCGAACAGTGGTTCGACCGGGTGGTCCCGGTGCGAAATGCGTAGGTCATCAAATATGGAGCGGCGCGCGGCCCTCTCCACCTCGGCGTCCAGGTCGACGCCCAACTCCTCGGACGCGTCCTCGGCCGCTCCGATCAGCACGAGCTCGGTACCGGGGTAGTCGAGGAAGTCGGGCGGGTCGAGCGGGATGAAGCGGCGCGTACCGAAACGGTCCACCAGTTCGCGGGGGAGAGCGGGGGTGTCCCGGCGGGGCCGGCCGGTTCCCGACAGCGGCGGCGTTTGCGGATTCTTCACGTTGACCACGTAGCTCGCCTCGCGCTCGATGTTGAGCTCGCGCTGCGGCTCACCCGGTTCGCGGGGGAGTTCGAGCTCGTAGGCGAGGTGGGTGTGTCCGTCGTGTCTGGCGATGATGTACGCCCCCTCGCCCACCGGCCGAGCGGGTGGCTGGGTCCGTTCACCGCGGGTCTTCGTCCGGTACGTTCGCCGCGCCAGCGCCTCGCGTAGCTCCTCGGGCCGGTCCACCACCATGTCGACAAAGCACCAGGTGCGCTCGTGCTCGGAGATTCTGGGTAGCCGCTTGGCGCCCACGATGAGCAGCCGCAGTCGATGCTTACGCCACGGATGAAGGACGACCAGCAGGCGCTGTACCTCATCCACCGACTCGACCCGCTCTTCGCCCACCCGCGGTCGGTAGAGGAAGTAGATGTCGCCGTCTTCGAGGGTCTCGGCCATCCGGCTGCCCTACCCGGGTCTCGCGCCGACGAAGCGGTACGGGCGAATTTTCAGCGGCGTGGTCTTCAACGGCCCGCGGCGAGCGGAACAGTTGCCAGCCCAGTGCGGTGATCCAGGCGGAGATCAGCGCGACATGGAGCCGCTCGACGGCGCCGACGCCGTGACCGACGGTCATCGGCACTTCGCTCAGGCCGAGCATCACCAGGAGCAGTCCACCGGCGAGGCTCGCCCGACCCAGCCACGGCCGCCAGCGGCGTACCTGTCGGGAGACGCCGAGCAGCAGCATGGCCGTCATGGCGGAGCAGGCGCCGAGGATGCTCGACACCGTGTGCCACTGGTGGAGCTGGACGATGATCGCGACCTGGTCGATCTGACGGTGGCACGTCTGGCTGGTCGAGGGCGTACAGGGCATCGGGTCGAGCCCGTCAGCGGCGGCGGCCAGCCCCACCACCGCCAGGAACAGGCCGCCGGTGGTGCCCCGCACCTCGGGCCACAGACGGACGACGAGCGCGACCGCGAGCACGACGATGAACAGCCCCCCGACGAGGTCGGTCAGCCGGAAGAACCCGCTGGCCGGCTGGCCCGGGGCCTCCAGTTCGCTGACGTACGAGCCGGTCACGCTCAGCCGAGATCCCAAGGGCCACGCCACCAGGAACGAGCTGTAACAGGCGGCCGCCACCATGCCTGCGATCGCGTACCCGGCGCCGGCGAGACGCCGCGGCGTGGGGCGAACCCGACCGCGCGAGGGCGACGTGCGGGGCCGCCGCGCCCTTTGACCGACGGTGAGATCCATCGGGCGTACCTTTCTCCGGTAGTCCACGGGCTACCCCGACGCAGGGCGGATAACGCCCGCCTCGCTGGGAAACGATCCTGGTTGTGACGTCCCCAATTCCTGACGCGGAGCGTGGCGGCCGGCGCTGGATCGCGGTGGTGCTCAGATACGGTGAGTTCTTCCTCAATGCGACGGTGGCGGTCGCCCTCGGCGTCGGTGGGGTCATCCTGCTCGGCGCCGTCGTGTACCAGTTCCTGCACGGACTCGGGCATGGGTCGTACGTCGCCCGGGTGCTCGCCCTGCTGAGCGGACTGCTGCTGGTGTTCATCTTCACCGAGCTGATCGGCACGCTCCGCGTCGTCATCGCCACCCGACAGGTGAAAGCGGAACCGTTCCTCATCGTGGGGATCGTGGCCGCTATTCGGCGTGTGTTGGTGATCGGCGCCGAGGCCGAGAATCTACTCGGGAAGCCGCAGTTCCGGGACGTGATGCTCGAGATCGGTGTCCTGACCGCGACGGTGCTCGTGCTGGGCATCACCGTGTTCGTCCTGCGTACGGCACGGATGGAAGAGCCCGAGACGAAGCACGGACCGACCGAACGGGCCTAGGGCCGTCCCCTTCGTGAGTCCGACCGAGGCACGCAGGGCAAAGATGGTCTAATGCGTTGAAGGTGGCCTTCCGGCGTGTTGGCCCCGGTTTGCCGGTAACACCAAGATGGCGACGCGAGGATGGAGACAGCGTGAGTCAGCAGGTGCGGGCAGTCGTCTCGAAGGCCAAGGGCGCACCGGTGGAGGTCACCACCATCGTCGTACCCGACCCCGGTCCGGGCGAGGCCGTCGTACGGGTGCAGGCGTGCGGGGTGTGCCACACCGATCTGCACTACCGCGAGGGTGGCATCAGCGACGAGTACCCCTTCCTGCTCGGTCATGAGGCCGCCGGCATCGTCGAGCAGGTCGGTGAGGGCGTCACCGACGTCGAGCCGGGCGACTTCGTGGTGCTGAACTGGCGCGCCGTCTGCGGGAAGTGCCGCGCCTGCCGCCGGGGCCGGCCCTGGTACTGCTTCAACACCCACAATGCCGCGCAGAAGATGACCCTCACCGACGGCACTCCGCTGTCGCCGGCGCTG
>JAOPWA010000278.1 GCA_025965915.1 Dactylosporangium sp.
GCGTGCTCAACCTGTTCGGCGGGCTGCGCCGGGCGATGGCCAAGTGCGGGTACCGCGACCTCAAGGAGTTCCAGAAGGTCGGCCTGGTCCTCGACCGCTAGTTTCTCCGACGCGATCGTGGACACTCGGGCCGCCCGGCTGTCCACGATCGCATCGGTCAGCGCGGAAGCGCCTGCTGTAGTTCAGCGCGAAGCGCCGGGGTGAGCATCTCGCCCGCCTGCTTGACCAGCCGGGCCATCTCGTATCCGACGACGCCGATGTCGGCCTCCTTGGCGGCGAGCGCCGCGAGGATCGAACCGTCGCGGATCGACATGACCAGAAAGTACCCTCGGCCCATCTCCACCACGGTCTGCCGTACCTCGTCACCATCGAAGATGTTCGCCGCGCCACTGGTGACGCTGACCAGCCCGGATGTCACCGCCGCCAACTGGTCGGCGCTGTCGCGTGGCAGATGGTCGGAGACCGCGACGAGCAACCCGTCCGACGAGACGACCACGGCGTGCGCCACTCCGGGCACCCGCTCGGTGAACGCGCTGATCAGCCAGTTGAGGTCCTTGGCTTGCTGACTAAGGTTCACGCGAGCCTCCTCGGCAATCCACTGCTGGCGATCACGCTAGCGTCTGACCTCTCCGGTCTCGTCCTCGGCTGTCGCGCGGCCCACACCGCTGTAGAACCGGGAAAGCATGCTGCTGACCTCTGACGGATCGGGCTCGCACGCGGGCCTCACCAGCTCGTCACCGGTGCGCTGTGCCAGCACGACATTGCTGCCGGGCAGTTGGGCCATCGGCCGTCGAATGGGCAGGCCGGCCGAGCTCGTGCCGGCGCTGACGGGCTGAGGCGGCGGCGTGGTCGACCGCTTGCTCGGCATCGTCTGATCGGTACGCGACCACCAGCGGTTCGGCTCCGAAGGGGTCTTACTGGCGGCGCTCAGGATGTCCTCGGCACGGGGCTGGGTGGACCGCCGAAGCAGGGTGTCGCCCGGCTTGGCCGGTCCGGAGTCCGGTTTGGCCGGCCCGGGATCTGGCTCGACCGAGCCGGGGCCCGGAGCGGCTGAACTGCTCCGGACGGCGATACCGGCACCGACCGCCCGGGCGACCGCACGCCCCAGTGAGGCAGTGTTGCCGACGACCGTGATCGCCGGAACCCCGGCAGCCGGAGCGGGTGCGTCCGGCGCCGTGAGCACCGGAGTGTTCGGGCCCGCCTTGAGCTCGTCGCCGGTGCCCCGACTGTCGGTCGCGTCCAGGCCACGCATCAGCCGCTGCGGCCCCGTGGGACGGGCGCCGGGACCGCCGGCCGAGAGTGCCGGGGTGCCGTACCGGCCGGTCGCGCGATGTACCGGCGGCACCGCCAGCAGTTGTGGCGGTAGCCAGACGTGGGCCTGCAGACCGTGCTCGGCGCTGGCGAGTTCCACCCTGATCCGGTGGCGGGCGGCGAGGTTGGCGACCACGAGCAGGCCCATGCGCTCGGAGGTCGCGACGTCGATCGAGGACGGCGTGGTCAGTTGCTGATTGGCCTCGTCGATGCCGCTCGGCGACATGCCCAGGCCCCGATCCTCGATCGTGACGTTGGCGCCACCGCCGTCGTATGACCGCCAGCCGCTGACGGTGACCATGCTGTCCGGCGGTGAGAAGGTGGTGGCGTTCTCCAGCAACTCGGCGAGCAGGTGCACCACGTCGGCGACGGCGTAGCCGACGACGTACACGTCCTCGGCGACATCCTGGCGGATCCGGGGGTACTGCTCGATCTCGGCCATCGCGGCGAGTACGACGGTCGACAGCGCCACCGGCTGCGACCAGCGCCGGCTGTTGTCGGCGCCGGCGAGGACGAGCAGGTTCTCGTCGTTTCGCCGCATCCGGGTGGCGAGGTGGTCCAGCCGGAACAGGTTGGCCAGCTGGTCGGGGTCGGTCTCGGAGGACTCCAGATCGTCCAGCAGTTGCAGTTGGCGCTCGACGAGCGTCTGGCTGCGGCGGGCCAGGTTGGTGAACATCGAGTTGACGGTGCGGCGCATCATCGCCTGCTCGACTGCGAGACGGACCGCGCTGCGGTGCACGGCGGTGAACGCCTGTGCCACCTCGCCGATCTCGTCGGTGGTGTCGACCGACGTCGCGCCGACGTCGACGACCGGGTCGCCGTGCGGTGTGGTGCGTAGCAGCTCGATCGCTTCGGGCAGGCGGTGTTGCGCGACATCGAGGGCCTGTTCGCGAAGCCGCCGCAGGGACAGGGCCATCGACCGTCCGATGCCCCACGAGGTGAACAGCGCGACCAGGAGAATGACGACGATGAGCGTGGTCGCCGACAGGGTGTCGCGCCACTGGCCGATGCTGCGGTCCCGCGCGGCGGACACCGCGGTGGCGAGCATCCGCGTCTCCACGAGCCGGATCAGATCGATCTCCGCGCTGCTGGCCTGCCACCACTGCTGGGCGTCGACGCTGACCTTGCCCGCTCTGACGTCGGCGACCGCGCGCTGCCCGAGGCGCTCGGCGTTGCGGACGGCCGGCCCGTGCACCATCGCGTCGTAGACGGCGAGCTGAGCGGCGGGCGCGTCGGAACTGAACTGGTGGAGCAGCACCTGCCGCTCGGCGGACAGCTGCGAGAGGGCCTGGATCTGAGAATCGTCGGCTTGTGCGTTGATGCACAGCGCATACAGCCGGCCGCGAATCTGGTCGGTCAGCTCCTAGGTCTGTGCGAGGGTGATGACGGCCCGCACCGCCTGGCTCAACTGTTCGCCACCCGAACCCACCGCGGCGGGCGACGGCAGCAGCGCGAGCAGATCGTTGATGGTGCGGGTGTACGAGTCGAAGGCGGCCTGCTGCCGCAACCAGCCGCCCTGCACTCCGCCCCGGACCCGGTCCAGCAGTCGCAGGCTCGCGTTGGCCCGGTCGTACAGGTGACGCACACCCGGGTCGGCGAGCAGCGGCCGCGCCGCCTCGCGCAGTTCGAGCGCGGCCCGGTCCACGTTGGCCTGTTCGGGGCCGAGGGCGGCGGTGACGTGTGCCGGGTCCTGGTCGACCGGGTTGGCGTGAGCCACGATCGCGGCGAGCGCCCCGGCCGTACGGTCGCGTTCGCGCTGCAGTTCGTGGACCAGCGTGGTGACCTGCCGCGACAGGTTCACCTGGCGGCTATACCCTTGCAGCGCCTTGCCCTCGCGCACCGATGCGTTGGTCTGCACCCCGGCGACGGAGACGAACGCGACGGCGGGGATGGTGAGGACGGCGCCGAGCTTGGTGCGCACCTTCCAGTCCGGGACCCGCAGAAGGCGCGCCCAGCGACGCCGCTTCGGCGGGGGAGCCGCCGGACCCCGGAACCGCGGGCTGCTGCCGGCCGCTGTGGAGGGTGGCGCTGCGATTGCCGACACTGTCTACACCCTCCGTGTCGGGTGGGCCATCGATGGATGTACGCGGCGTCCATCAAACCAGTAGCCCGCGACCAGTCAACCGCAGGGCCGGTTACAAATTGGCACCTGAAGTGGCGGGGTTGATAGATGGTGGTCGAACAGGAAACGGTACGGTCGCCGGAGCCAACCACGACGAAGGAGTGTGCGTGGGGTTCGCCGGGGTCCATCGACGAGCGGCGTTGTCGGCCGTTGTCGTCATCGTCTGCGCGCCCGCGCTCGCCGGCTGCACCCTGAGCGCGGCCGACCCGCCGAAGATGCCCGCCACCATCACGATCGGCCTGCTCGCCCCCGCCAGCGGCAACGCCTCAGCCGCGAGCCGTCCCGCCATACAGGGCGCTCAACTCGCGGCCGACGTCGTCAACGTCGCGTATCCGGCGCTTCCGCTTCCGCTCGGGGCGTCAGCCGGGTTGACCCTGGGGAGCAAGATCTCGCTCGTCGTCGCCGACACCACGGGCGACGCCGGGGTTGGTGCGCAGGTAATCGACGAGTTGGTGCGGCGGTCGCACCCGGCGGGTGTGGTGGTGGCCGACTCCACCGACGTCGTCAAGAGGGCCGGCCAGCGCGCCGAGGATGCGCTGATACCGCTCGTCGACGCGGGCACGTCGGCCGGCGTCCCCGCCGAACTCGATCACGAGTGGTATTTCCGCGTCGGCCCGTCCGATCGCGCGCTGCTGTCGACAGCGCTGGCCGCCCTCCGGCAGGACTCGCCCACCGCCCGCAGGATCGTGGTGCTCGACGGCGCGAGCGGCGCGTCCCTGGGCGGCGCACCGGACCTACCCGACGTGGCGCAGTCACGAGGGTTCACGGTGGTCAGCCGCCTCCCGATCGCCGCCGCAGTCGACCTACCCGACAGGATCGGCGCCCAGAAGCCGGACGCGGTCATCGCCCTCCCCGGCACCGAGCAGGAGACCGCTGTGGTCAATGACGCCATGCAGCGGTTGAAGAGCAGCGTGCCGGTCGTCGCGCTCGGCCATGGCGTGGACGGTCTCGCCACCGGTGTGGGCGGCCGCGGCATGTTGCGTACGGCCGGTTGGTCTTCGGACTACGCCGGCCGCAACCCGGTCGCGCGCGTCATCGGCGAGATGTACCAGCACCGCTTCGGTGCCCCCATGGACGAGGCGGCGGCGAACGCCTTCACGGCGGTCCTGACGCTGGCCGTGGCCATCGACAAGGCCGGCACGCCAGACACCACCGTCGTCCGAACCGCATTGCGCCAGATCGACCTGCCTGCCACCGAGACGATCATGCCGTGGGACGGCGTCCAGTTCGACAGCGACGGTCAGAACCTGCTGGCGGCCGGCGTGGTCGAGCAGTGGGTCGGCAACCGGCCGCAGATCGTCTACCCCCGTGAGCTGGCCTTGCGGGGCGCTGCCTGATCAGCCCGGATCGGCAGTGGTAGCTCTTCCATAAATGTGACTCGTGAGTAACTATGTGGCATGCGTTACGACGTAGTGATCATCGGCTCCGGTTTCGGCGGCAGTGTCGCCGCGTTGCGTCTGGTTGAGAAGGGGTACAAGGTCGCCGTTCTGGAGGCCGGGCGGCGCTTCGCCGACGACGACTTCCCGAAGACGTCGTGGCGCTCGCGCAAGTTCCTGTGGGCCCCGGCGCTCGGCTGCTATGGCATCCAGCGCATCAATCTGCTGCGCGACGTACTCGTCCTGTCCGGAGCCGGGGTCGGCGGCGGCTCCCTGGTCTATGCCAACACGCTGTACCGCCCGCTCCCGCCGTTCTACGCCGACCCGCAGTGGGCCGGGATCACCGACTGGGCGCAGGAACTGGAACCGCACTACGACCAGGCCGAGCGGATGCTCGGGGTGGTCACCTACAACCGCATGACGCGGGCCGACGAGGCAATGAAGCGGGTGGCGGCGCGCATGGGGGTCGAGGACACGTTCCACCCCACCCCGGTAGGTGTCTACTTCGGACAGCCCGGGGTGGACCCGTTCTTCGGCGGTGCCGGTCCGGCTCGCAACGGTTGCCACCACTGCGGCGCCTGCATGACCGGCTGCCGGTTCAACGCCAAGAACACCTTGGTCAAGAACTACCTGTACCTGGCGGAGCAGGGCGGCGCCGAAGTCCACCCGTTGACGACGGTCGACGTGGTGCGTCCGGGGTCGCAGGGGTACGTGGTGGAGACCCACCGCACCGGGCGGACGTGGAAACGCCGCAGCTTCGAGGCCGATCAGGTGATCTTCGCGGCCGGTGCGCTCGGTACCCAGCGGGTGCTGCACCGCTCGAAGGCGGCCGGGGCGCTGCCGCGGTTGTCCGATCGGCTCGGTGCGCTGACCCGTACCAACTCCGAGGCGATCCTCGGAGCGCGGACGTTCCGGCGCGACGCCGACTACACCGACGGCGTCGCGATCACCAGTTCGTTCCACCCCGACGCCAACACCCACATCGAGCCGGTCCGCTACGGCAAGGGATCCAACGCGATGGGGCTGCTGCAGACCGTGCTCACCGACGGCGGGCCGCACCGGTTGCTGCGCTGGTTCGGCGTGTTCTTCCGGCACCCCTGGAAGCACCTGCGGGTGCTGTCCGTACGGAAATGGTCGGAGCGCACGGTCATCGCCCTGGTCATGCAGTCGCTGGACAACTCGCTGCAGACGCACTACAAGCGGGGCTGGCTGGGCCGGCGGCGGCTGACCACCACACAGGGCCACGGCGCGCCCAACCCGACCTGGATCCCGGCCGGTAACGAGGCGGTACGCCGGCTCGCCGAGGAGATCGACGGCGTGGCAGGTGGCTCCTGGGGCGAGGTGTTCAACATGCCGATGACCGCGCACATCCTGGGCGGCGCGGCGATCGGCGCGGACGCCGAGCACGGCGTGGTCGACCCGTACCATCGCGTTTTCGGTCATCCCGGGCTGCACGTCGTGGACGGGGCGACGGTGAGCGCCAACCTCGGGGTGAACCCGTCGCTCACGATCACCGCGCAGGCCGAGCGGGCGATGTCGATGTGGCCCAACAAGGGTGAGGTCGACCCGAGGCCGGCCCCGGGCTCGCCGTACGAGCGGGTCGAGCCGGTCGCCCCGCGCAGCCCGGCCGTCCCGGCGGCCGCCCCGGCCGCCCTGCGCCTGTCGCCCCGTTAGGCCATTGCTTTCACCCGTTAGGTCGCTGTTTTCGCCAGGGGTAACCGGCAAGAAATTCACCTGAAATCACCCGTAGCCAGACTCGGGAGAGTCCCACCGATCCGTCGTCGCACGACGTGGGGAGGGGACCGGTGAACCCTTATCCGGACTGGTTGAACCCGGGCGACAACGCGTGGCAGTTGATGGCCGCCACGTTCGTCGGGCTCATGAGCATTCCCGGCATCGCGCTCCTGTACGGGGGGCTGGTGCAGCGCAAATGGGCGGTGAACACCATGCTGATGGCGTTCACCGGCTTCGCGCTGGTACTCGTCGCGTGGGTGCTCTACGAGTTCAACATGGGGTTCGGGAAACCGCTGCGCCTGGGCCCCGGCATCCTGGGCAGCTTCGTCGGCACGCCACATCCGATCCTCGACCCCGGGTCGCTGCAAGGTAAGGCCCGCATTCCCCTGCTCGACGGTTCGATGCCCGACTTCCGGTACCCGAAGTCCACGCTGGCCTACTTCCACTTCGCGTTCGCCGCGATCACCCCGCTGCTGTTCCTGGGCTCGGTGCTCGGCCGGATGAGCTTCAAGGCGTGGCTTGCGTTCGTACCGCTGTGGTCGGCTCTCGTGTACTCGGTCAACGCCTTCCTCCTGTGGGGTGGCGGCTGGTGGGCGCACGCGGGCGCGCTGGACTACAGCGGTGGCTACGTGATCCACCTCGCGGCCGGTACGACCGGCTTCACCGCGGCGGCGGTGATCGGCCCGCGCCTGGCCCGCGACCGGGCCCGACCCCTGCCCAACAACCTGCCGATGGTGGCCGCCGGCGCCGGCATCCTGTGGCTGGGTTGGAACGGGTTCAACGGCGGCGACATGTACTTCGGCGGCGCGAACGCGGCCGCGGCGGTGCTCAACACCAACCTCGCCGCCGCCGTGGCGCTGTTGACCTGGCTGTTTCTGGACATGTCGGCCGGGCCGCAGCGCAAGCCCACCTTCCTGGGCGCGGTCAACGGCATGATCACCGGCCTCGTCGCCATCACCCCCGCCGCGGGCTTCGTCAGTGGCTGGGGCGCGCTCCTGACCGGTCTGGTCGCGTCGACCGTGGTCTGGCTGTCCTGGAACAAGCTCTCCAGACTGGCGCTGTTGCGCAGGGTCGATGACACCCTCGGCGTGTTCCACACCCACGGCGTGGCCGGCCTGACCGGTGGCCTGCTGGTCGGCCTGCTCGCCGACCCGGCGATGGCCGTGTATCTGAACAGGGACGGCTCGCCCGCGTTCAGCACGACGGGGCTGCTCTACGGTCACCCCCGACAACTGGCTCTGCAGGCGGGCGCCGCGGCGACGATCATCGCGTGGGACGCGGCGATGACGTTCCTCATTCTCAAGGTGATCGGGTTGTTCGTGAACCTGCGGCTGCCCGACCGGGTCCTCGAGACGGGGGACCTGGGTGTGCACGACGAAGAGGCGTATCCGGGTGACCCGGTCGTGGACCTCGCGCCGGTCGGCAACGGTGTTCCGGCCCCGCCCCCGACGCCGGCTCCTGCCCCCACCCCGACGCCGGC
>JAOPWA010000365.1 GCA_025965915.1 Dactylosporangium sp.
GGTGCCCACCGACGCGCCCGACGCCCTGGCCGGCCTGGTCGCCGCCGAGGCGGCCCAGCTGCTCGGACTGCCCGTCGTCGGACCCGACGACGACCTGCTCGGGCTCGGCCTGGACTCGTTGGGCGCCACCCGCCTGGCGGCCCGGCTCGCCCGGGCGCTCGACGTCGACGCTCATGTCGCCACCGTGCTCGAGGCACGTACCCCCCGCACCCTCGCCGCGGCGCTGCCGCGCCGCGGCCACCCCGAGCCGACGGACGCCGACCACCGCGTGCTCAGCGATGGACAGGTCGGCTTCTGGCTGGACGACCAGGTGCGCCCGGACCACGCGCTCGGCAACATCGTGCTGCTCGCCTTCCGGTTCACCGGCGCGGTCGAGGCCGCCGCACTGCACGCCGCCCTACGGACGGTCGCCGCACGCCACGACGCGCTGCGCACCGCGATCGTCGACGACGACGGCCTGCCCGCACCCCGGCCGTTGACCGTCGACGACGCCGTACGCGTCGAGCACGACGAGGTGGCCTGCCCGGACCCGTCCGGCTACGCCACCCGGGTGGCCGGCGAGCTTGCCACGGCGGTGAACCTGGAGACCGGCCCGGTCACGGCGGCCCGCACGGTGTCGCTGCCGGACGGCCTGCTGCTGGTACTCGCGCTGCACCACGCCGCCTTCGACGGCCACAGCGTCTCGCTGCTCGCCACCGAGGTGAGCGGACTGCTGCGCGGCGAGGCGCTGCCCGCGCCGCGATCGTACGCGGCGTACGCCGCTGGCCAGGCCGCCCTGCTGGCGACACCGGCGCTCAAGGAGCGTGCCCGCGAGTGGGCCGACCGGCTCCACGACGTGGCGGATCTGCGGTGGGCCACAGGCGTGGCGCGCGGTACCGTGCCCCGCTCCTGTCGCACGATTCCAGTCCACCTGTCGCCGGCAGCGTTCGCCGCACTCACCAACCGGGCCCGCCAATGGGGCGTGACGCCGTACGCGCTGGCGCTGACCGCGTGCACCGACGCCCTCGCCGAGGTGACCGGCTCCCCCCGATTCTGTGTGGGGACGCCGATCAGCGATCGCGACCCGGCCGACGAGCACACCATCGGCCTGTTCGTGACGACACTTCCGATGCTCGCTACCGGGACCGCGGACGGCGCGCCGCGCGACGCGGTACGCCGAACCGCAGCGACGGTGGTGGACGTGCTGCACCACCGAAAGATGCCACTGGGCCAACTGCTGCGCCTGCTGCGCCTGCGCGGCACTGGCCGGCACCCGCTCTTCCAGGTCCAGTTCGCCTGGCAGAGCCATCCCCAGCCGGCGTGGGACATCCCCGGCGTCACCGTCACCGAGATCCGGATACCGCCGCTCGCCGCGCAGCACGAACTGACCCTCGAACTGTGGCCACCGGCCGGCGGCGCCCCGCTGACCGGCACGGTCGAGTACGACCCCGGTGCTGTCGACCCCGCCGACGCGGAGGCCTTCGCGCGGGCCTACGTCCGGCGGCTCGACCAACTCTGTCAGGGATAGCCGACCGACATGTCTGCGAAGAAGGAGTCGACAATGACGTACGACCTAGTCATCATCGGGCTTGGATACGTGGGTCTGCCACTGGTACGCGAAGCGGCCCGTTGCGGGATGCGGGTGGCGGGCTTGGACCGCAGTGAGCACGTGGTGAGCAGACTCCGGGCCGGACGCTCCCATGTGGATGATGTCAGTGATGGCGACTTATCCGACATGATGGCCGCCGGGTTCGAGGCCACGACCAACCCGGCGGTGCTCGGCTCCACCGACGCCGCCGTCATCTGCGTACCAACGCCGCTTTCCCCCGACGGCCGCCCCGACCTTGAGGCGGTGACGACGGCGGCGAGGACCGTGGCTGCGCGACTGCGCCGGGGAATGCTGGTGGTACTTGAGTCGACCACCTATCCGGGTACGACAGACGAGGTGTTGAAGCCGATCCTGGAGGAGCCGGGGCTGCGCGCGGGCAGCGATTTCCACCTGGCGTTCTCCCCTGAGCGCATCGATCCGGGCAACCTCCACTTCGGGCTGCGCAACACGCCTAAGGTGATCGGCGGGTACACACCGGCATGCACGGACGCCGCCGCGACCCTGTACGGCAAGCTGTGCGACGAGCTGGTCCGCGCGAAGGGCACCCGCGAGGCGGAGATGGCGAAGCTGCTGGAGAACACGTACCGCCACGTCAACATCGCGCTGGTCAACGAGATGTCCGTGTTCTGCCATGAGCTAGGTATCGACCTGTGGGACGCCATCTCGTGCGCCGCCTCGAAACCTTTCGGATTCCAGCCCTTCTACCCGGGTCCCGGGGTGGGGGGCCACTGCATTCCGATCGACCCCAACTACCTCTCCTACAAGGTACGCACTCTCGGCTACCCGTTCCGATTCGTGGAACTGGCGCAGGAGATCAACGCGCGGATGCCCTCGTACATCGCGTCGCGGGCCGTCGAGATGCTCAACGTCCAGGGCCGGGCATTACGGGGGGCCGAGATACTGCTGCTCGGAGTGACGTACAAGGCCGACATCGCCGACGAGCGGGAATCACCCTCGCGGGGCGTGGCCCGGGAGCTGCTGCGACGTGGCGCGGTGCTGCGCTTCCACGACCCCTACGTTTCACAGTGGCAGGTCGGCGATCACCGGGTCGAGCGGGTCACCGACCTGGAAGTGAGCATGGCGAGTGCGGACCTGACTCTCCTGCTACAGGCGCACCGGATGTACAGAGCGGACGGACTCACCGCCGCGCGCCTTCTCTTCGACACGCGGGGGGCGCTTCGTCGTCCCGAAGTCGAGGTGCTGTGACCTCCGTACCGACACAAAGGGCGTAAAGGAGAGTCGATGGCGTCCGATTCGGTTTCGGTCTACGGAACAGACGGCCTGCCGCGTCCGCAGTGGTGGCACCACACCGGGATGCGCCGGCTCGCGGCGTTGGCCCCCGGCTGGCGGCTCTACGACGAGGTGCACCGGCATACGCAGTACAACAGCGAGCTGTGCGCTGATCTCCAGCGTCGACGTCTGCGCACGGTGCTCGACGTCGCCGCGGACGCCGATCCGGCACACTGCGACGAGGTGGATCCCCTTGATGAACTGTCGCGCCGACCGGTCATGACGAAGCAACGCCTGCTCACCGATCTCGACCGGCTGCGCACGAACCTGGTCGACCCGGTTGACGTTCTGCGGGTCAGCACCTCCGGCAGGACCGGCGAACCAGTGGTCATCGATCACGAGGAGCAACTGCTCGTCGAGAACCTCGCCGACCAGTTACGGATGTTCGCGGCCTACGGCCTCGCGCCGGATGTACGGGTCCTCCGGGTCACCTGTGATCCTCGGCAGGACCTGATCTCCTTCGTACCGGAGCCTCACCACTCCGTCGGCGTGCAGCTCAGCATGAACGTCGCGAAGCTCGACCCGGCGAATGCGGCGTTTGTCGGCCGGCTCTGCCAGGAGTTCGCACCGGAGGTGCTCCTGGGCCCGCCGATGGAGCAACTCGTTACCGCGTGGAAGATCCAGTCGGGCATGATGGCAAACCTTGGCATCACAATGATCTGGACCTACGGCGACAGCCTCGATGCGCTCACCCGTCATGTCCTGGCCGAGGTCCACCATGCTTCCGTACGAGACCTCTACAGCCTTGAGGAGTTCGGACCGGTCGCCTGGGAGTGCCCGGAAGCAGCGGGGACTTACCACATTAACGAGGAACGCGTCCTCGTCGAACGCGACGGCGACGGCGCGTTGGTCATGACCAATCTCATCAACCGAGCGATGTCGATCATCCGGTACCGCCCGGAGGACCAGGCTCAACTGATCGAGGAGCCCTGCCGATGCGGGCGTACGCTCCGTCGATTAACTGCCATCGAAGGACGCCAACGTGGCCTCATTATCGACCGGCTCGGCAATCCGATGAGCGTGGAACCGCTGCGGCTGCGCATACAAGCCCTAGGGCTACCAGGCTGGCACGTCAGCCAGGACAACCCTGGCTCGATCGAGGTGACAATGGTCGCGTCCGACGAACACCACCTCGAAACCGGCACGCTGTCCCACGACATTCGCCAAGCGCTCAATCAGAACACGGCGACGGTCCGGATCGTGTCGCACGACAATCTGATCGAAACGCAGGGCCCGACGCCACAGTTCCACCTCTTCGCGACCCAGCAATATTACGCGGCGAGGCTGCAGTCACAACTTTCCAGATAATGTCCCCGAGGTAGGGCGGAGTCGGGTTGGTTGACTGGTCGTGCTCGTTGATGTTCACCGGGTCTCGTTGGCGAAGGCGAGTAGCCGGGCGGGATCTCACCGCCCGGCTCTCTCAGAACCGTGCGTGAACCTCTCGGCTCACACGGCTCCCATCATCCAGTCCGATCCGTTCAGGTCGGGAGGACTCCGAAGCGCCAGTGCGCGAACAGCCGTGGATTGCGTTTAGCCATCATGGCCAGCAGCGCCCACGCCTGCTTCGGTTTCCTCTTCAACTTCTTGTACTTCCGTCTGGCCCACCGCACCAAGTACGTGTTGAGTCCCCGGAACGCCTCATACAGTTGGGTCTTGTAGAACCGTCCGTAGTAGGCGATCCAACCCTGTGGGTGCCAGAAAGTTGGTCACTCTACGCAGCCTGCGAATATTCACCGATCAGACCACCGAGGCGATCACGCCGCAGCACCCGCCCGCCAGCTTTGGCGACCGGCGGTTGAGCCGGTCCGAGCGGCGGTGCCTGCGCCAACGAACGATGTGGACGGTGCGAGTTGTAATGGTCGACGTATTCGGCCACCACCGACTCCAGGTGGTGGCACCCGAAGATCAGCGTCCGGTCAAGCAGCTCACGGCGCACCGTACCGACCCACCGCTCGGCATACGCGTTGGCTCGGGGCGCCCGCACCGGTGTCTTGAGGACTTCGATGCCTGCGGCGGCGAAGACCGCGTCGAACACGGCGGTGAACTTCGCATCCCGATCCCGAACCAGGAACCGGAACCGGTCGGCTCGCTCGCCGAGGTCCATCAGCAGGTTACGCGCCTGCTGGGCCACCCAGTCCCCCACTGGATGTGCGCTGACGCCGAGCACATGGACCCGACGGGCGCCCACCTCGATCGCGAACAGCACGTACAGGCGCTGCAGTAACACGGTGTCCACGGTGAAGAAGTCCACCGCCAGGATGCCCCGTGCTTGGGCGCGCAGGAACTGTCGCCAGGTCACCGCCGACCGTTTCGGTGCCGGATCGACGTCGGCGTGCTTGAGGATGGTCCAGACCGTGCTGGCGCCGACCCGGTAGCCCAGTCGGCGCAGCTCGCCATGAATTCGGCGGTAGCCCCAGGTCGAGTTCTCCCGGGCCAGCCGCAACACCAGGCTGCGGATCTCGGCGGTGACCGGTGGGCGGCCGCGCCGGCTCGGGTAGCTCCAGCGGCGGCGAACCAGATCCCGATGCCAGCGCAACAGCGTGGCCGGCCGCACGAACACTCCGCCCCACAATCGGCGCGGCAGCAGCCGGGTCAGGCCGGCCAGCACCGCCCGGTCGGCCCAGTCGACCTGCGGCCGAGCGACCTGTCGCCGCAGCACCGCCACCTCGTGCCGTAACACCAGCAGTTCGATGTCCTTGGCCGCCGAGTCTCGGCCAGCAACACCGCCCACTGCATCAGCCGCGAGAACATCAGGTAGACCAGTCGTAGGGCCACCCACCGATCATCCCGGCAGCTAACGGCCCACGAAACCCCAGCTCAGCTGCAAGGGACGACTTTCTGGCACCCACACGCGGGCACGCTGCACACCGCCGCGCTGACCCTGCACGTCAGCTGACACCGACCCGGGGGCGCCGCCCCACGGCGGCGCCCCCACCCCGGCCCGCGCCGAGGTCCGGGGTTGCATTGGTGAGATGGACGGCGGTGCCCGCGGCCTCAGTCGGCACGTTCCCCGACTTGTTCGACGCTATCCTCGCCGACGCGGGCATCGACGCCGTGCTCAGCGACATCCAGCTACCGAGGGCGTACCGTCGCCGACGGGCCTGAAGGTGAGGCGGCATTGTCCCCGGGTTGGCGCGGGCTATAGGCCGGCCGCAACGATGTCCGGAAAACCGTGCACGGCACGGTTCCCCTCGTCCCTCGGTGGTCAACTGCTTGCCTGCGGGGGGGCTTGACGAACGCCGGGTCGTATCGGCAGTCGCACGGTGAACTCTGTCCGCCCCACGTGACTGTTCACCGCGACGTTGCCCCCGTGCGCCTCAACGAACGCCTTGACGATGGCCAGCCCGAGCCCGCTGGTGCCGCCGACGCGGCGACGGCGCGTGTCGGCCCGGGTGAACCGGTCGAACACGTGGGGAAGCAGGTCGGCCGGGATGCCGGGACCGTCGTCGACGACGCTGAGCGTGGCCTGGTCTGCCGACACGGTCAGGCTGGTGGTCACGGTGGTGCCGGGTGGGGTGTGGAGGCGGCTGTTGGTCAGCAGGTTCGCCACCGCCTGGTACAGGTTGGCCTCGTCGCCTGTCACGGTGACCGGCTCCTCCGGCAGGTCGAGCCGCCAATCGTGGTCGGGGCCTGCGACGCGGGCGTCGCTGACCGCGTCGATGACCAGCCAGGACAGGTCGACCGGCTCGTAGGTCTGCGGTCGGTCCGGCTCCAGTCTGGCGAGCCGGAGCAGGTCCTCCACCAGGACGGTCATCCGCTCGGTTTCGGACTCGATCCGGCGCATGGCGTGGGCCACGTCGGATGGGACATCGTCCACCCGGTGGGTCAGCTCCGCGTATCCGCGAATCGCCGCCAGGGGGGTGCGCAGCTCGTGGCTGGCCTCGGCGCTGAAGCGGCGTAGCCGCGTCTCGCTGGCCTGTCGCGCGGTGAGCGCGTCGGCGACGTGGCCGAGCATCCGGTTGAGCGCGGCGCCGACCTGCCCCACCTCGGTACGCGAGTCGACGTCGATCTCGGGGACCCGCACCGGCAGGGTGACCTCGCCGCGGTGCAGTGGTAGTTCCGCGACTGTGCGCGCGGTCGCGGCGATGCGGTCGAGCGGGCGCAGCGTCTTGCGTATGATCAGCGCGCCGAGCAGCCCGGTGAGGAGCAGCGTGGCCAGACTGACGCCGCTGTCGACGGCGACGAGCCGCTGGCTCGCGGCGTGCAGCGGGGCCAGCGGAAGCGCGGTAATGAGCACGTCGCCGTCGGGGGGGCGTGTGGCGATCATCCGGTAGTCGCCCAAGCCGGGAAGGTTGCGGGTGACCGGATGGCCTAGAGGCAGCCTCCTGAGCACCGCCATCTGTGGCGCGGAAAGGTCCCGGTGCGCGCCGTTGGCGCCGGCGAGCAGCCCGGCGTCGGTTGTCCGCCCGCCGACGACGCGGGCGAGAACGGTATCGGCCGCCACGCCCGGCGCGGCGGTCAGGGGCACGTTGTCGGACCCGACCTGCACGTCAAAGGCCGTCGCGCGGTGGGATGCGGTCGTCAGCTGGGCGTCGAGCTGCACGATCTGGGAGTGGTGCATGACCGCAACGGTGACGACGCCGACGATGAGACACATCGCGGCGAGCAGGCAGACCATCGCGACAATCAGACGGGCACGCAGTGACCGGCCGCCCCACCGGTGCGGGGCCCGCCCCCGCGGGTGGCGTCCGGGCAGGTCGTGCCTAGTCGACCGGCTTGAGGACATAGCCGACACCCCGCATGGTGTGGATCAGCGGCTTGCGGCCCGCGTCGATCGTCCTGCGCAGACAGGAGATGTACCGCTCCGCGGCGTTGGCCTGGCCGCAGAAGTCGTGTTTCCAGACCCGGTCGAGGGTCTGGACCTTACTCAAGACCCGACGCGAGCTTCGCATGAGAAAGCGCAGCAGCTCGTGCTCGGTGGCGATCATGGGATCGGCTCACAGAACCTTCTTAGACGGCACAGTCTGCCGGCGATCACTACCCAGCATTGGACATACGACACCGGCGACGGCCGGCTTCGAGAACACCGTGAAGGAAGACCAAGCCGATGCATGAGACGAACAGGCGCCGCGCCGCGGCTCGCCCGAGGGGAGGGCCCCTACACCATCTCCACAGGCGCGAGCGTCGTGCCCCTATGAACTTCTTCCCGACAGGTCGGGCACCGCCGAGTGGCCGGCGCGGGGCACGACCGCACACCTGATCGTCACCTCACCGGACCGGCTCGCTGACGCCCGCCAACTGGCCATCGACCAACTGGCCGCCATCGACGAGGCATCCAACCGATTCCGCTCCGATTCGCAGGTGCGCATGCTGCAACGGGCACACGGTCAACCGGTACAGGTCAGTGTCCTGCTGGCGGAACTGGTGACGGTTTCGCTGCGGGCGGCCCGGGTCAGCGACGGTGATGTCGATCCGATCTCCAGACGTGACGGCTGGCGGATGCTGACACGAGACAAGCCGAATGAACCGGGCATACCGCCTCGTGGCGGAAGATCTGCGGCATCAAGATCACGCGATGGCTTAACACATCAGCACCTCCTCGGCGCCGGCCTGAACCTCGACGACCGGATCATCCTCCGGGCGGTCCGCCGTGACTCGCCTGCCGCTACCAGGCCGTCTCTTGACGGACCCGGGTGGCGGAACGAGAAGACGGAAATCACGCTATGGCGCTGTGACATTTCGGCCGCGCTCGGGGCCTCTCGCTGTGCGACCTCTTGCGTCCGTGTGGCCCCTGCATCGACGCCCGGCCCCGGCGGCCCTCGGTACTCGCGTGACCGCCGGGCTTACGGGTGCGTCGCGACCGCCGCTGCTTGCCCGGACCATCGGTTACACTGGGAGGCATTGAAGGGGAGTAGTCCTTCGCCGGTCGTCGACATGCTTGAGCCCTGGCGGGTTCCAGGTGGCAGGGCCCCCTAGTTGTGGGTGGACGAGACCTTCGACCCATGGTGACGCGTGCGTCACCGCGGGGTCGAGGTCTCCTGTTACTTCCCGGGAGTTCGGACCCGCGGGTGGCGCGGGAAGGAATACCGGCTCCCTGTGATCCATTTCGTCTTGCTGATCGTGTGCGCCGCGGTGATCTACCTGGCGTGCGAGTGGTTCGTCAACGCCGTCGAGTGGCTCGGCCAGCGGTTGAAGGTCGGCCCGCTCGCGGTCGGCACCATCCTCGCGGCGTTCGGCACCGCCCTACCTGAAAGCGTCGTCACGTTCGTGGCCGTCGTGTTCGGCACCAGCGGTGCCCAGAAGGACATCGGCGTCGGCGCCGCGATGGGCGGCCCGCTGGCGCTGGCCACCGTCGCCTACGGCGTCACCGGCTGGATGATGCTGGCCCGCCGCCGCCGCGCCCGCGCCGAGGCCACTGCCAAGGTGAAGGCGCCCGTCGGCGGGCCGGCCACCGACAACCCCGGAGGCCCTGGTCCCGGCGACGATGTCGGTGACCTCGCCAAGCTGGCCCGTGACCAGCGCTGGTTCCTGGCCATCTTCATCGTGAAGGTCGGTCTCGGTCTGGTGGCGTTCGCGTTCAAGCCGTGGCTCGGACTGCTGTTCTTCGCCGCCTACGCGGTGTACTTCTGGCGTGAGATCCGCGGCGGCGGTGGCGAGGCCGGCGGCGACGGCGGCGATCTCGAACCGCTGCTGCTGCAGCGCCGGCGAGCCAAGCCGGCGACGTGGGCCGTAGTGACCCAGACCCTGGCCACGCTGGTGGTCATCTTCGCCGCCTCGCAGCTGTTCGTGCACCAACTCGACGCCATCGGACCGATGCTCGGACTGTCCGCGACGGTGACCGCGCTGCTGCTGTCGCCAGTCGCCACCGAGCTTCCCGAGATCATGAACGCCATCATCTGGGTCCGCCAAGGCAAAACACCTCTCGCCCTGGCGAACATCTCCGGCGCCATGATGATCCAGGCCACCGTGCCCAGCGGCCTGGGACTGCTGTTCACCCCGTGGCGGTTCAACACACCGCTGCTCATCTCCGGTGTGGCCAC
>JAOPWA010000373.1 GCA_025965915.1 Dactylosporangium sp.
CGCGGCGCAGCGCCAGGGAGACGCCGATGAGCGCCACAGCTATGAGAGCGAGCAGGACGGCGAGCCGCATGAGCCCGGTGCTGTCTCCGCCGAACAGGACCAACAGCGTGGCGACCGGGGCCAGTCCGACCCCGGTCCACAACAGACCGGGCGCCAAGGGCAGCCCTGATCGTCGTTGCTGCATGTCCACAGCCGGCATGGCTGTAGACCTTACTCAAGAGTGCGGCCCGGCGAAATGGTCAAGCGCAATCACCGGCTGTGACGGCCCGGGGTGCGAATCGGCTCTGATGTCAGCCGATTCACACCCCGGGCCGTTCACATCCGGTCGCGAGCTCAACTCGTGGCGAACGCCGCGTCGGACGAAAACACCAGTCCGATCGAGGCCGTACCGCTCTTCAGTGCGCTCTTGGTCTGCGGGCCACCCGCGTCCAGGCTGGCGAACTGGCCGAACTGGATTCCGTACGTCTTCTCCAGACCCGGCTGGCAGAGCGGCCGCTGCGGGCACTCGGGCGGCCCGCCCAGAATGGTCGCCTTCCCCGAGCACTTGCCTGCGAAGTCGGACAGGGTACTGATCTTGTACTTGTCGGCGAACGCCTTGGTGACGGCGAACGCGTTCTGGTCGGCGGCCTGTGCCGGCTTGCCGAACTTGAGCCCGACCTTCGACCCGAGCCCGGTCAGCGCGGTGACCGTCTTGTCGAGGTCCCCGGACGCCAGCGGCGCCGCGGATGCGCCGCCTGCCTTCTTGTTGAGGAACTCGGTCAGCGTGCCGACGTACTCGGGCACGACCTGGATCTCACCCTTCTCCAGCGACGGCTCGTAGAGTTCCCGGTTTCCGATCTGCTGCACGCCCGCCTGATAGCCGGCGGCCTCCAGCGCGACGCGGTACAGCTCGCCGAGGGTCTGGTTCTCGCTGAAGTTCGCGGCGCCGATGGTGATCTTGCCGCCGGGCCCCTTGGCGATGCCGTCGGTGAGCTTGCTGCTCGCGGCGAACTCCTCGGCCGCCACCTTCGAGGTCTTACGGTCGATGTCGGTGGCCTTGTTCAGCGAGATGAGTTCCTTGGCACCGACGGTCGCGGAGACCTTGTCCAGCGCGGCGACCAGCGGGGCGTCCGCGGCCTTGCCGTAGATCGCCGGGATCAGGTTGTCGGCAACCTGCCACTTCTTGTCATCCGTCAGCATGACCAACTGCTGTCCGGCGACGGGCGCGCAGCCGGCGCCGTTGACATCGGTGGCCGCCTTGGTGCCCGACGATCCGGCCTTGCCGCAGCCGGCAGCGAGGCCGACCGCCGCCAAGCCGACCGCGACGCCCAATGCGGCGCGCATGACGGTACGCATATGAAGCCCGCCTTCCGTGTCCCGGCTCGGCCATCTCGGCCGGCCGCGTGTCCGACGGGCGGAAGCCGCATCCGGCCGCCCGTTCGCACCTAGACAACCCCGTCGTGGGCATACCGGCAAGCAGATAAGTCCGTATGGTGGCGTTCGCCACCTAACACTTCGGCAACAACCGTGTTACGCGCGTCGTGACGCGACCGGCGTGACCAGCCGCTGCACCCCTGCCAACAGCGCCTCCACCAGCAGCGCCAAACCCGCGATGAGCAGCCCACCGGCAAGGATCTGGCCACCCCCGGCCGCGATGTCCAGGCCGAATCCGGCCGCCACGATCATGCCCAGGCCGCCGCCGTTGACCAGCGCCGCCAGGCCGGCGGTCGCGACGACCTGGACCGCCGCCGTGCGCAGGCCCGCCGCGAGGTACGGCACCGCGAGCGGCAATTCCACCCGCCGCAGCAGTTGCCACCCGGACAGGCCCATACCCCGGGCTGCGTCCCGCACCTCGGGGTCGACCTCGCGCATCCCGGTATGAGCGGTGGCCAGCAGCGGAGGTATCGCGAACACGGCGAGGGCCACGATGACCGGTCGAGCGCCGAAGCCGATCGCTGTCAGTGGCAGGATCGTCAGCAGCGCGACGACCGGGATGGCCTGGGTCGCGTTGGACAGCAGGACGATCAGCGCGCCGCCGCGGCCGCGCCGGCCCAGCGCGATACCGATCGGCCACGCGATGAGACAGGCCAACAGCAGCGCCCCGCCGGACAACCGCAGGTGCTCGAGCAGGCGGGTGACGATTCCGCCCGGATTGGTCCAGTTCAACGGATCGTTGAGCCAATTGATCATCTGCTGGAAGCTGTTCATGCCCTATCTCCCGGTCCGCTCGCTCACGCGGCCCTACGGCGCCACGGGGTCAGCGCCCGACCGAAGCCCGCGAGCAGCAGGTCCAGCAGCACGGCCAGGACGACGCAGAGGATAGCCCCAGTCGAAATCTCCGCCTTGTGGAAGTTGTTCCGGAAGCCTCCGAGGATCAACTGTCCGAATCCACCCTTTCCGACCAGTACGCCCACGGTCACCAGCGCCACCGTCGACACGGTCGCCAGGCGCACCCCGGTCAACAGGCCCGGAAGCGCCAGCGGCAACTCCACCCGTAGCAGGCGGGCCCAGCGGCCGTACCCCATGGCAGACGCCGCTTCCTTGACGTCCGCCGGCACCTGCGACAGCCCGGTCAGGGTGTTACGGATCACGAGCAGCAGCGCGTACAGCACCAGACCGGTCAGCACCGTGAGCCGGCCGGGGCCCAGGACCGGAGCGAGAAAGGCAAACAGCGCCAATGACGGAATCGTGTACAGCACACCGGCGGTTGCCAGAATCGGGCCGGTCAGCGGCCGCACCCAGTACGCCAGAACCGCCAACGGCACGCCGACCACGGCTGCCAGCGCGACCGTCTCGACGGTGAAGGTCAGGTGCTCGGCGGCGAGCGCCCGGATAGTCTCGGCATTGCCGCGCAGGTATGCCCATGAAAACCACGGGTTGGCCGCAGCGGACTGGGCGAGGAAGGACATGAGTGGACGGTACCCGGCACGGTAGTAGCGCCGCCGCTATCCGGCTCGAAGCTGTGAGCAAGCACTATGCCGACGGCACGGTCGCGGTGGAGGACCTGACGCTGGACCTGGCGGCCGGCGAGCTCACCGTTCTCATCGGACCGTCCGGCTGCGGTAAGTCGACCGTGCTGCGCATGGTCAACCGACTCGTCGAGCCGACGTCAGGGCGGATACTCATCGACGGCGAGGACGTGGTCAACGCCGATCCGGTCGCACTGCGCCGGCGGATCGGGTACGTCATCCAGCACGTCGGGTTGTTTCCGCACCAGACCGTACGCGCCAACGTCGGCACCGTGCCGCGGCTGCTCGGCTGGTCGAAGGCGCGCGTTACCGAACGCACCGACGAACTGCTCGAACTCGTCGGACTGGACCCGGCGCGCTTCGGCCCCCGGTACCCTCATGAACTCTCCGGCGGTCAGCGCCAGCGGGTCGGCGTGGCCCGCGCACTGGCGGCCGATCCGGTGGTCCTACTCATGGACGAGCCGTTCTCGGCCGTCGACCCGATCGTGCGGGCCCGACTGCAGGACGAGTTCCGGCGGCTGCAGGAGACCGTACGCAAGACGATCCTGCTGGTGACCCATGATCTGGACGAGGCGGTCCGGTTGGGCGACCGGATCGCGGTGCTGGCCGAGCGGGGCCGGCTGCAGCAGTACGAGCGGCCGGCCGCGCTGCTCGCCGAGCCTGCCAACGATTTCGTCCGGGAGTTCGTCGGCGCCGATCGGGCCATCAAACGGCTCGGCGTGACCCCGATCCCCCGGGAGGCGCTACGGCCCCTGCCCGCCGACGCCGGTGACGGCGCCGCGGCCGTACCCGTGGAGGGCACGCTGCAGGACGCGCTGGCCGCGTTGCTCGGCTCGGACCGCGGGTGGGTCGTCGTACGCGACGGCACCCGGCCCCTCGGTGTACTCACACCCGAGGACATTCACCAGGCCCTGCACCGGGTCAACGCCTAGATGGTGGGCGTCCCGGGTACGAGGCGCCCAGCATCTGCGCGTCCTACGGGCGCCGGGCGCTCATCTGGGCCAACCCGACGATCCAACCCGTGAGCAGGCCGTAGCCGGCGCCGGCCAGGGCCCACCCCAGCGCGGCGTAGAGCCCGGCGTGAACCGAGAGGAACGCGGCCACGAAACCGGCGAGAGCGCCCGCGAAAATGTACGCGCTCCAACCGCTGATCAAAGCGGCGAAGGTGCCCCGTGACCGCGCCAGTTCCGCACCCGCCAGGAGGGTGAGGAAGACCGCGGCGAACACGACGACGAGGATCGCCTTGAGGTCTTGCGCCAGCAGGTCCCGGACCTCGAGACGCGAGTCGAAGGACCATTGGGGCCAGGCGAGCGTCCGAAGGAACAGCCCACCAGCGGTATCACCCCTGGTGTTGTTGTTGACCCAGTCCACGAAGATCGGGCTGCCGAACACCAGGACGAGGATCAGAGCGGCGAGCGTGCCCACGCCCGTCGCGGTGCGGTGACGTGACCTAGTGATAACCATGGATTAATCATGCCCAGACCCCAGAAATCTCAAACGGGGGTGGCATCTTATCCGACATTCGGGGCGTCCGCCCAGCAATCAGGCCAGGTAATCGATGAACGCGGCGCGCAGCAGCGGCTCGGCATCGCCGTACCCGTGGCCGGTGAACTCCCGCCACAGCGCCACCGCGTCGTCCACCGAAGCGCCGACCGCCCCGAGCGACGCATCCAACTCCTCGGTGTCGTCCGCATGTGGCAGATGCCGCAGCAGCGACCAGAAGAAGCCGACGTCCCGGCGTTCGACCGCGCGCGCAAACGCGCGCTTGCGCAATTCTTCGGTGGACAGCGTGTCCAGCTCAGCGATGGGATCGGTGGCCATGACACATCAGCCTAACCGGGCCGCTCAACGGCCGCCCCAGTCGTTACTCCAACGGTCGTCCGCGCTGGACGCCGGCAAGGGGCTGGTCCACCCGGTCGGCCGGGAGCCGCTCCGGCCCTCCTCGTTTGACGACAGCGGCATGGTCGGAGTCACCGTCCGCCACTGCTCTGGCTCCTGCTCGAAGTCCGGGTGCGGCCGGCCGAACGCCTCGACCAGTCGGGTGGCGACCAGGCCGACGCCGATCGCGACCGCACCGACCGCGAGCTGCGAGACGTCCGGGTGGGTGATCCGCAGATACCGGATGACCAGGGCCAACAGGGCTGCGGCCAGCACCGTTCCCAGCACGCCACCCCGGCGACCGAAGGCGCTGGTACCCGCGAGCAGCGCGCCACCCAACGCCAGTCCGGTGAGGGCGAGCGAGGTGTCCGCCGGCTCGACCCGGCGGTCCTGCAGGGCTACCAGTACCCCTGCGACCGAGGCGAGGGCCGAAGAGCCGAGCAGCGCGGCGATGCTGACACCGGCGGCGGCGCCGCCCCGACGGTGCGCAGGGTCGCCCACCGGGCGGAATCGACCGACGGCGCGGCGCAAGGGCCGGACAGAGCCGAGCAGGCCACCGAGGACGGCGAGCGCCGCGAACCCGCCGAACCAGTAGGCCGGCTGCGACACCGGCTGGTACGTCCCCCGCGGCAGTTCCAGGGTCTGGTGGTGTTGCTGGATCCACAACACGACACCGAGGCCGGCACCGAAGCTGGCCGCCCATGCAGGCACGTGCAAGCCGACGCTGATGAGCGCGATGACGGCACCGACGGCAAGCGCGAGCACTCCGGCCTGCGCCGCTGAGACCAGCAGGCCCCGACCCGTGTGCTCGGCGAAGTACAGCGCCGATGCGAGCGCGATGGGCCCGATCGCGAGGTTGGGCGAGGCGGCGCGCAAGCTCAGCCCGGCGCCGAGGACCAGCAGTCCCAGGGAGCTCGCGGAGATCATGAGAGCCCGCAGGCCGTCGCCGGTCACGGCGAACCGGCTGTCCCGGTAGAGCAGGTAGCCCACGAAGACCACGGCGAAGAGCAGGACCAGCTCCCACCCCAGGTGTACGCCGAAGCGATCGCGCCCCGGCTCGCCATGGGCCGGATCATCGAGGATGTCGTCGAGGTCCGACGGGGCGTATCCGCGCTGCGAGATGGCGTCGGTGCGCTCACCATGGCCGGTTGAGGGGTACGAGTAGTCGTCAGCGCCGTCCTCGCCGGGGTAACCCGGATCGATGCGCTGGTCCGGCTCGCCGCGATAACGCGAGTCGTCGTAGACCATCAGCCAGTGCCTCCTGCTGCGTCGCGTCGACCGGCCACCCGCCGCGACAGTGCGGCCGGCTCGGTCGCACGCTACCCGCGCGGGTCCGCGCGCAACAGCCCCGGCCTCAGGCTCCGCCGGACCGGCCGCCCGACCGCTCGCCGCCCGGCCGGTCCTCGCCGATGCGGTCCTCGTCGGGCGGGGGCGGCGGGACCCGGCACGAACGCTCCAACCACAACCCCGCGAGGGTCAGGCCGAGCGCCCCGACGAGGCCCACGATCGCCTGCGGCAGGTCGTGGCTGACGTGGGTCACCTGCCCGCGCTGTGGCAGCAGCCATGCCAGCAGGCCGGCGTACACCCCGGTGAACAAGGCACCACCGAGCGCCGACGCCTTGGCGAGGACCACGTACCACGCGACGGTCAGCGGGTTGACCGGCGCCGCGCCGTCCTTACGGTCGATGCGCGCCTTCGTGGTCGGCGCGAGCACGGCCTCGAAGACGGCCAGTCCGAGCATGACGAACGGCGGCAGCCACGGCAGCGTGGGCATGGCGCCGTAGAAATGGCTGATCACGAGCCAGGCGAGCGCGGCCATCGCCAGCGCCGCCACGCACAGCGTTGACAGGTTCGTCGGCCGCATCCGCGGCTCAGGCGTCGGCTCCTGAGGCGTGCTCATCGTCATGGCTCCAAGAACAGATCAGTGCATGGGCGCAAGTTTGGCAGGTCGGCGGCGACGGGGTCGGCGCGAACAAGGTCATAGACCCAGCCGTGCCCGGGCAGTTGCGCGTACGGCTGGATGTCCAGCCAGGGCCTGAGCACGAACGCCCGCTGGTGCGCCCGCGGGTGCGGCAGCACGAGGTCGGGGTCATCGGAGATGATCGCCGCCCCGGCCGCCGTCCAGACCGTGATCACGTCCACGTCCAGCGTACGCGGCGCGAACCGCCATGACGGGTCACGATCACGCCCCGCGGCCCGCTCCAGTTCGCGGGCTCTGGTCAACCAGGCGTACGGGTCGTCGCCGTCGTCAACGGCCAGAACTACCGCATTGAGGTACGGGGACGACTCCCGCCCGTCCGGCCCCGGCCCACCCCACGGCGGCGTCTCGTACACGCCGGACACGGCCATGACGAAGTCGTCGAGCGCGGCCAGGGCGGCCCGCAGGTGCGCTGCCCGGTCACCAAGGTTGCTGCCCAGGGAGAGGACTGCACGGGTCATATCCGCTCCCCCGCCCTCCGGCGCAGGGTGACCGCCACGTCCGCGAACTCGTGCGGGATCGGAGCCTGCGGCTTGTGAACCGTGACGGTCGCCGCGGACACCCGGCCGTCGAGCAGACACGACGCCACCAACCGGTCCGCGAGCGTCTCGATGAGATTGACGGGCTCGCCCTCGACGATCTTCACCAGCCGCTCGGCCAACTCCCCGTAATGGACCGTGTCGGCGACGTCGTCGCTGGCCGCGGCCACCGAGAGGTCCAGCTCGAGGATCACGTCGACCAGGAAATCCTGGCCCTGGGCCCGTTCGAAGTCGTACACCCCGTGTCGTCCCCGCGCCCGCAACCCCGAAAGCGTGATGCGATCGCTCACCGCGCCGCGGTGAGGCTCCAACGCGCTCAGTCTCTGGATTCGCTCGCTACGCTCGCTCATCGGTGCGCCTCCACGGCCTGCCATACCCGGATCGCGTCGACCGTGTCGCGGACGTCGTGTACGCGTACCCCCCACGCGCCGGCCACGACCGCGAGCAGCGAGGTGGCGGCGGTGGCGGCGCCCCGCTCATCCACCGGGCGCGGCGCGCCGTCGGCGCCGGCGAGCAGTCGGCCCAGGTAGGACTTGCGGCTCGACCCGACGAGGACGGGCAGGCCAAGCCCCACGACGGCGTCCAGGTGCGCGGATAGCCGCCAGTTGTGCTCGGCGGTCTTGGCGAAGCCGAGACCGGGGTCGAGGATGAGCCGGTGGGGCGCGACCCCGGCGGCCACCGCGGCGTCCACCCGTTCGGACAGCTCGACACACACCTCTTTCACCACATCGTCGTAGACGGCCAGCTCGCCCATGCGCCTCGAGTGGCCGCGCCAGTGCATCAGGACCCAGGGGCAGCCGGCATCCGCGACGACCCGACCCATGTCCGGATCGGCCAGGCCGCCGGAGACGTCGTTGACCACGCTGGCGCCGGCCTCCAGCGCCGCCGCGGCCACCGTCGCGCGTGTGGTGTCGATGCTCATGGGTACGCCCGCGGCCGCCAGCTCACGCATGACGGGCAGGACGCGTGCGAGTT
>JAOPWA010000380.1 GCA_025965915.1 Dactylosporangium sp.
GGTTGGCGCCGGCTCGGCGCCGGTACCGGGTCCGCTCGATCCAGTCCGCCCCCCGGCGTACGGAGGGCATCAGCCGGGTCAGCCGGGGCAGGTCGCCGGTGAGCCGGTAGTGCTCGGCGATGGTCAGGATGGCGGCGCCGTTGGCGTCCCACTCGTGCCACTGGCTGTAGAAGAAGCCGTCGTGACGCTGCCGCTCCGGGAAGCTGTCGATCACGTCCGCGACCTCGTCGTGGAAGCCCCACCGGTCCAGGGCGATCAGCTGGAAGGCCGCGTCGCGGAACCAGAACCGGTGGTAGGTCAGTGGCCCCGGGGTGATGCTGCCGGGGTCGTGCAGGACCACCTGGTACGTCCGGTTGGCGTCGACGGCCTGCTGAAGCCGGTCGTCCGGCAGGCTGACGCGCATGCCGCGGTCGAGTACCCGCTGCCACCGCTCGGCGGTGTCGGCGGCGCTGGGCGCCTCGCGTACCAGGACGGGGAGGCGACGGTCCGGTCCGGTCCCGGGCGTCGGCGGGAGCGGGAGCAGGACCCGCCGGGTCTCCGCGGGCCGCAGCGGGTAGGTGACGGCGGCGGTGGCCAGACCGGCGGGGTCGTGCGTCTTTACCGGCCGGAAGGTGTCCGCCCTACCCTCCGTGAACTGCTGCAGGCAGTCCCCGGAGTGGAAGGTCGAGGTGGCGACCCGATCGGGTCGCTCGCCCAGCATCACCGCCCGCTCGCCGTCGACCGTGATCGCCTTGTCATTCACCGCGATGTCCTCCACCACGGCGAGACCTTCCGGGTTGTACGGGCGCACCGCGAATGCCAGCGTCAGTGGTCGGTCGGTGCGGTTGGTCACCTCGACCGCCACGTACTCGCCGCTGCGCGCCCGCAGCGCGTAGACCCCGGCGTCGGCCTGCCCGCCGCCGGGTAGCTCGACGCCGGTCCGTATGCAACTGCCCGCCGCGTCGGGCCACTGCCGCAGCCGATGGCTACGGCTGGGCAGTACCCACGCGCCCGCGTCACAGATCCACCAGTCGAGCGACCAGCGGTCGGGCATCATGGTCACCAACCCGGCCGGGTCCACCACCGCTTCCCAGGCGGAGCCGGGGTTGCCGACCGCCGTCCAGTTGCGGTGCGTCAGGTTGGTGAGGAACGGCAGATGACCGCGGGGCGTGAACGACCGGTCCGTCGGGTCGAGTTGACGCTCCAGCCAGTACGGCCACAGCCAGTCGGGCCGGATCTGCGGCGCGGCGCGGGTACGTATCGCCCGCGCCAGGGTCCGCGCCCCGACCGGAATCATCTCCGTGGGCGCCCTGACCTCGAAGCGTTCGCCGAACCGCTGGAACGTGGACAGGTGTCGCAGGATGTCCTCGCCGACGTGGAACCGTCGGGCGAGGCGACGCAACACAGCAGCGCGCCAGTCCACCATGACGGTGTCCTTACCCCGGTGGCGGCAGAGGACACCCTGTCGTCACGGGTTCCCGAGCCGAGTCAGCTGATCCCAACTCGTCTCGAGGCCGTGGCCGGGTATCCGGACGCGTGATGGCTAGACTTGATTCTGGCCTTCACGAAACCGGGTGGTGCCGGCAGGTGCGGCATCGAGCGGATGGCGCGGCGACGAGGTGTGTGGTCGCGTGAGCCATGGAGGGGCGATGCAGCCCGAACAGCAGCCGTCGCTGTACGACCGTCTCGGCGGCGTCTACAACATCGCGACGGTGGTCGACGATTTGATCGACCGGGTCATGACCGATGCGCGGCTCAACAAGAACCCGGCGGTGAACGAGGCGCATCATCGGGTTTCCCCGGCGGGCTTCAAGTACCTGGTCACGGAGATGGTTTGCTGGGCTGCGGGCGGACCTCAGCAGTACTCGGGACGGTCAATGGGCGACTCGCACCGGCACCTCGCCATCACCGATGATGAGTGGGTCGCCTTCATGGACGACCTGCACCACTCGCTCGGGAAGTTCCAGGTGCCGGCGGCCGAGGAGAAGGACCTCGTCGCCATCGTCGAGGGCACGAAAGATGCCATCGTCGTCGTCCCGCCGCTTCAGTGACGGAAACCAGCCGCACTCGCCGGGCTGATCAAGGGACGGTCGCCGCCGGTGGGCAGGGAACGTCGCCGGGTGTCTCCACCCGGCGACCGGGGCTAACGGTGGTCGTAGTCGGCGCCGACCAGGGCGGCGGTGTCGGTGCGGGCTGGGGGTAGCCCGAGGGTGACGTCGACGCCCAGTACGGCGAGGATGCGGGTGGCGAAGGCGCTGACCGCGGTCAGCCGGAGCCGGATGCCGACCTGTTGGCTGATGCGTTGGGCGACGACCAGGGTGCCGATGCCGGTGGAGTCGATGAAGTCCAGGCCGCGAAGGTCGAGGCCGATGGCGGTGATGTCACCGCGGTTGATGAGCGTGGTGATGGCGGCCCGGAGTTGGTCGGCGGTCGCGCAGTCGAGTTCACCGCGGACGGCCACGATGACCTCGCCGCGTCCGACGGATTCGACTCCGATCGCCAGCTTCGATCGCTGGGTTGGGACTGCGATGTCCATAGTTCGGTCATCCTAGCCAGACAAAATGACCACGGCGTTACGGCCGAACGGCCGATATGCGCCCAAACCTGGGAGCGACGCATCTGGTTGCGTCGTGTCACCGGCAGTCGCACGTCAGCCGGTTGCTGCGCGCCCGCGCTTGGATCACGGAGCAGCCGCCCCGGCACTGGTACGCCGCCGGGCGTCATGGTGCGGCAGGTAACAGTGCCTGGACAGTAAGCCCCGACTTTGCTTAGGCTCACCTAACAAAGGTTGGCCTTACCTAGGGAGCTTCATGCGCGCGGGTGGACGACAGGTACTGGCGGTCGCGGCGGCCCTCGCAGTCGCGCTGAGCGTGGCGGCGTGCGGCGGTTCAACCGGGACCGGGGCGGGCGGGGCGTCGGGGGCCACGATCACCCTCTACAACGCGCAGCACGAAGACCTGATGAAGCTGATGGTCGCGGGCTTCACCAAGGAGACGGGGATCAAGGTGAAGATGCGCTCCGGGGAGGACCCGGAGATGGCCAATCAGATCATCCAGGAAGGCGCCGCGTCACCTGCTGACGTGTTCGTGACCGAGAATTCTCCGGCGATGACGCTGGTCGACAGCAAGGGCGGCTTCGCCAAGCTGGACCAGGCGACCCTGGCGCAGGTGCGACCGCAATATGCGGCAGCCAACGGGCAGTGGATGGGCTTCGCCGCCCGTTCGACGGTGCTGGCCTACAACTCCAAGCAGCTCATCCCGGCGCAGTTGCCGGCGTCCATCATGGACCTGGCGCAGCCGCAGTGGAAAGGCAAGTTCGGCATCGCCGCCGCCGGCGCGGACTTCGAGGCCATCGTGAGCGCCGTTCTCGCCCTCAAAGGGGACGCGGCGACGGCGGAATGGCTCAAGGGCCTGAAGGCCAACGCGAAGATCTACCGGGGCAACGGGGCGGTGATGAAGGCGGTCAACGCCGGCGAGATCCAGGCCGGGGTCATCTACCACTACTACTGGTACCAGGACCGGGCCGAGTCGGGCGCCAACAGCGCCAGCACCGAACTGCACTTCTTCGGCAACTCCGACGCCGGCGCGTTCGTGGGGGTCTCCGGAGCCGGCGTGCTCAAGTCCAGCAAGCACCAGGCTGAGGCCCAGCGGCTGGTGAAGTACCTGACCGGCAAGAACGGGCAGAAGATCCTCGCCGACAGCAACGCGCTGGAGTACTCCATCTCCGCGGATGTCCCCACCAATCCCAAGCTCAAGCCGCTGAGCGAGCTGAGCCCACCCAACGTGGACATCTCCAAGCTCAACGGCCCGCGGGTGGTTGAGCTCATGCAGCAGGCGGGTCTGCTCTGAGCGGCTCAGCTGTGAGCGGCTCAGCTGTGAGCGGCTCAGCCCTTCGCGGGACGAGGGCGGGGCGCCGTACCGCGACGTACCCGCCCTTCCTGCTCGCCGCGTGCCTGCTCATCGGCCTCGTCGCCGCGATTCCGCTGCTGTTCGTCGTCGGGTACGCCATCAGCATCGGCTGGGACGAAGCCTGGCGGCTACTGATGCGTCCGCGCGTCGGTGAGCTGCTGTTCAACACGGGCCGACTCACGCTGGCCTGCATGGTGCTCAGCGCAGCACTGGGGACCGGGGCGGCCTGGCTGGTGGAACGCACCACGCTGCCCGGACGGCGGATCTGGAACGCCCTGCTGGCGGCGCCGCTGGCGGTCCCCGCCTTCGTCACCAGCTTCGGCTGGGTGTCCATCACGTCCCTGGTCGAGGGCTACTGGGGCGCGCTGCTCATCGTCACGGTGTCCTACTACCCACTGGTCTACCTGCCCGTCGCGGCCGCGCTGCGCGGGCTCGACCCCGCGCTGGACGAGAGCGCCCATTCGCTCGGCCTGGGACCGTGGCGGACCTTTACCCGGGTGGTGCTTCCGCAGTTGCGCCCGGCTGTGCTGGGCGGTGCGCTGCTGGTCGGGCTGCACCTGCTCGCCGAGTTCGGTGCCCTGCAGATGCTGCGGTACCCGACGTTCACGACCGCGATCTTCGACCAGTACGAGTCGTCGTTCAACGGCCCGGCCGCCAACATGCTGGCACCGCGTTCCGTACGACGGCGTGAGATGGACCGAGGTGGCGATGCCCGCGATCGCCCACCATGGTCTGGGCGGCCAGCTACGCCGGGCCCTACCCGCGCCG
>JAOPWA010000398.1 GCA_025965915.1 Dactylosporangium sp.
CTATCGACTACGAACGATCAACGGCTCGGGCACCGGAGGCTCAAGCCGCATAACGCAGTCCTCCACAGTTCCAGGGGATTGACACGCGGACCTGATCACCCTTTATCACCAGCGGTGGGAGATCGAGACCGCCTACCTGGAACTCAAGTCCTCGATCCTCGGCGGACGAGTCCTGCGCGCCCGCACGCCCGCCGGCGTCGCCCAGGAGGTCTACGCCCTGCTGGTCACCTATCAGATCCTGCGTACCGCGATGACCGACGTCACCGACAGCGTGCCCGGCGCCGACCCCGACCGGGCAAGCTTCGCCATTGCGCTGCACGCCGCCCGCGACCAGGTTATCCAGGCCGCCGGAGTCATCACCGCAGCCGTCGTCGACCTCGTCGGCACGATCGGCCATCACATCCGGGACTGCCCCGAGTGGAGAGAAGGCGGTGCGGACTACCGCCCGCCTCCTCGGATGTTTGTGCCAGTGCCAAGAATGGTGTTGAGCCTGCGGGCGGTGTAGGTGGCCGCCTGCGTCGACGGCCATCCACCTGCGGGGCTGGATCGGCCCCGCCGCGTCGGGCGGCTGGTCGTTCGAGGACACCGACATAGCGTGTATCGAACTGCCACCGTGAGTCGGCCCGAGGCGGCAACTGCGTTGATGCGGATGATCCTGCGCGACTTCGGCTCCTACCTGGTCGACCCGACTCGCCGCCAGACCAACGCGGACGGCACGCCAGGCAAGTCGTGTCCGCCTCGGCCGTACTCCTCGAAAGAGGTACTGCCCCTAGCAAGCTCGGATTCCCTTTAGTTCCCGGCGGAACTGGTCGACATGTAGCTCAGAGCGTGGGATGGAAGAGCCGCATTTGTCAGGAGGGCAGTCAAACATTGGAAGAGACTGCGGATCTAGATGCATTGATGATCGCTGGGCACTCGATGCGAGGAGCCAGACACCGACGTCTGACCATCGGGCTGGCTGGAAAGCTGATCGTCGGTGCGGCCATCGTCATGGCGGCCACTGGGACGACAATCGCATTGGCACATACGGCGTCAGCGCGACCCGCGGACAGCGTCTTCGTGACGCCAGGAGCGTCCACTGCCCAGACCGGGTCGCAGGATGTCATCGGCGGCCTTTCGCCCAGCGTGGTCGTATCACCGGAGGCCGACCAGGCGGGCGCGGTGCAGAGTCAGGGCCCGGACTCGAGCCGCAGTGATCCAGTCCAGGCCGAGGAGCCGTACGCGAGCCAGACCGACCATCTGAACGACGGGCTGAGCGACGACCCCGGCCAACCGCGGCAGCCGGCCGCATCCCAGGATCCGAATTCGAACGGATAGTGGAGCTACCGGTGCGACGTCACGGCGTCACGTAGGCGCAATCATGGACATGGCGGTCGTCGCGATCGCCGGTCTGGGGTGCTGTACTCGTGAGTCAGCGTCGGCCGGTGGAGGCGCAACCGATGCAGGTCCGAGAGGCCGGGCGTGCTTCCAGGCGTTCGGCCGCGATCGGTTGCCCGCAGCGCTCGCACTCGCCGTAGGTGCCCTCGCTGAGTCGCTCGAGCGCGCGGTCCAGGTCGATCAGGCGTTCGCGGCCCCGGCTGAGCAGGGCTGCCACCTGGGCCCGCTCGAACGCGATGGTCGCACCCTCCGGGTCGTGCTCGTCATCGGTGGCGACCGAGGTCGACGCGTCGATGATGTCACCCAGGTCCCGCGTCAGCGCCTCGATCTGAGCCGTCGTGCTCGCGCGCTCCGCGATGAGGAGGTCCTTCAGAGCCGCCCCCTCCGACGGCGAAAGCGCGGTCACTCGTCCCGCGCCGATGCCTGGTCGCGGACCACCATCACGGGGCAGGGTGCCCGCCGGACCACATCCCGCGACGTACTGCCCAGCAGCAACTCGCTGAGGGGACGGTGGCCGTGCGCGCCGACGACCATTGCCCGGCTGTCGAACTCTCGTGCCAGCCGGATGAGCGTGTCGGCGACCGTCACGTCATCGGCGACGACGAGGCTCTCCGCATCGAGGCCCGCGGCTCTGGCCAGCGCCTCGCCATGCTGTGCCGTCCGCTGCGCGGCCTCGTACATGGCCTGGTCGAGTTCGAAGCCGGTGCGTATGTCGAGGACGGTTGGCGGCGGCTCAAAGCCCCTGATGGGAAGGGTTGCCAGGTCGAAGGCCTTGCCCGCCTCCCAGACCACGACGACGAGCACGGGGTGCTGGGCGAGCAGGGCCGCCGTTTCGCGCAGGGCGCGCTCGGAGGCCGGCGTGCCGTCGTAGCCGACGATGACAGGGCGAGAGCTCATGGCAATTGTCACGCTACGCCAGATCCTTCGCGCTGACCCCGGGCGCACCGGCGCCTTCACGCGGCGCGCGTTATGGTTGAGGCTTCAACAACTGGGAGTGCCTCGCATGATTACTGTCGAGATCTGGTCCGATGTCGTCTGCCCGTGGTGCTACATCGGCAAGCGTCGGTTCGAACGCGCCTTGGCGGACTTCGAGCCCGCCGTCGAGACGGTGTGGCGCAGCTTCCAACTCGACCCGGAGGCCCCGGCGCGCGAGGAGCGGGGGCTCGTCGAGTCGTTCGCGGCGCGCAAGGGGCTGGGGGAGAGCCAGGTCCGCTCGATGTTCGCGCAGGTTACGGATGTCGCCGCCGGTGAGGGACTGGCGTACGACTTCGATCGGGCACGTGTCGCCAATACCTTCGACGCGCACCGGCTGCTGCATTTCGCCGCGGTACACCGCCGTCAGGGTGAGCTCAAGGAGCGGCTGCTGCGGGCGTACTTCACCGAGGGCGAGCAGATCGGCGACCCGGAGGTGCTGGCGCGGCTCGCGTCCGAGGTCGGCCTCGACGCGGCCGGGGCGCGCAGGGCGCTGGGCGACGGGGCGTACGCCGACGAGGTGCGGCGTGACTTCGAAACCGCGCGGGCGTTCGCCATCACCGGCGTGCCGTTCTTCGTATTCAACCGGCAGTTCGCGGTATCGGGTGCGCAACCGACAGAGGTGTTCACCCGAGCGCTTGAAGCGGCGCGGGAAGCGTCCCCGGTGGACGCCTCCCACGCGGAGGGCCACGTGTGCGACGACGAAAGCTGCACCGTCTGAAGCCAGCCTCCTGACTCAGTCCTCCTGGGCCGCCGCCCATGCCCGCGCAGCGGCCTCGATCTCTTCAACGGGTACGTCCCGGTCATGGCGGGCGACGCACCAGCGAATGCCGAACGGGCAGCGTACGACCCCCATCCGGTCACCGGAGAAGGCGTCTTGCAGGGGGGTCATCACCGTCGCACCGCTCGCCACGAGCTTGTCGAACACCGCGTCGACGTCGGCGGTCCAGTACGTGATCGTGAAGTTGTTGCCCTCCGCCGGCGGCGCGACGAGCCCGTAGTCCGGCATCGCCTCGCCGAGTTCGAAGACGCAGTCGCCCAGTCGCATCGTGGCGTGCACTACGGTGCCGTCGAGCATGGTCGCCCGCGTCACCAGCTCGGCACCCAGCGACTCCTGGTAGAACTCGACGGCCTTCGCGCAGTCGTTCACCGCGAAGTAGGTCACCAGGCGTTGGCTGCCGCTCGGCGCGATGCTCGCAGAATTGTCGGTCATGTAGGCCATCCTGGTGTCGTGAACGAGACGGGGCTTGGACAAACGCGACACGTCACGACGACGCAACACGTCACGACGACCAGTGAATACGGCATCCTCGGCATCCGGGACGTTGACTTCCACCTCGACCGGGTGCCGGCCTCCGCCGACCTCGTTGACCTGGTCGAGCGTCATTGGCTGGTCCGCTGGCAGCTTCCGGAGGGCCGACGCGCCTCGGTCACGCTGCTCCCGCACCCCTGCGTCAACCTCGTCTTCGATCGGGGCCAGGTCGCGATCGCCGGCGTGGGCCAGGAGCGCTTCACCTATGAATACTCAGGGGAGGGGCGCGTCTTCGGCGTCAAGTTCCGGCCGGGTGCGTTCCTGCCGTTCCTGGGCGGCCCGGTGTCGCAACTGACCGGCCAGGCGGTCCCGCTCGCGACGCTGTGGGGTGCCGACGACGCGCGACGTTTCGCCGGCGAGCTGGCGACGAGCGCGGACCTCGACGATCTGGTCGCCGTTGCCGAGCGGCATCTGCGCGCCCACTGGCCGCAACCCGATCCCGAGGTCGCCATCGTCGGCCGGATCGTCCACGCGCTGCTCCACGACCGGTGCGTCAGCCGGGTCGACGACGTGAGCGCCCGGTTCGGCCTGTCCGCGCGCTCGCTTCAACGACTCTTCCAGCGGTACGTGGGGGTCAGTCCCAAGTGGGTGCTCCAGCGCTACCGGCTGCACGAGGCCGCTGCCCGGCTCGCCGAGGGCACCGGCGGCACCTGGGCCGAGGTCGCCGTCGAGCTGGGCTAATTCGACCAGTCCCACTTCATCCGTGACTTCACCCGCGCCGTCGGGATGACCCCTGTCGCATACGCCGACGCGTGTGCCCGGGGGCAGGCGCCGGTGAGCGCCTGACGCTTGACCTCAACCTCGGTTCAACTCCTACGGTTTCGCCATGTATGCGATCCGACTGCACGAGTTCGGACCGGCCGGCAACCTTCGTTACGAAGAGATCGACGATCCGCCACCAGGGTCCGGCCAGGTCCGGATAGTGGTCGCCGCCGCCGGGGTACACCTCATCGACACGAAGATCCGCTCCGGCGGCCAGGGCCCTTTCTCGCCACCTGACCTGCCGGCCATCCCCGGCCGAGAGGTCAGCGGCGTGGTCGAAGCGCTCGGGGTGGGGTCGACGACAGTTGGCTGGGTCGTCGAGTGGTTGTCCACCTCGGCCAGGCCAGCGGCGGTTACGCGGCGCTCGCGGCCTGTGCCGTCGACGCACTGCATGCCATCCCCGACAACCTCACCGACGGCGAAGCGGTCGCGATGATCGGCACCGGGCGTACGGCGATCGGCATCCTCGATGTCGCGCAACTGACCGCGGCCGACGTGGTACTGGTGACCGCGGCGGCGGGCGGCATCGGCAGCCTGCTCGTACGGGCGGCGTGCAACGTCGGTGCCACCGTCGTCGGGCTTGCCGGCGGCCCGGTCAAGGTCGACCGGGTGCGGCAGTTGGGCGCCACGGCGGCCGTCGATTACACCGCGCCCGACTGGCCGCGAGCCGCCGCGCATACGGCGATGGAGACGCGCGCCACTGTCGGCAGGACGGTGCTGGTGCCGTGATTATTCATGCGCGCATAGATAGCGGTTGCCGGTGGTGCGAGTCGCTCAGGCGTCGCTGCTGTCCGAGGCCGCTTCCCCCAGGTACCGGTCGACGTCGGCGGCGAGCGATCGAAGGTACCGGACCGAATCAAGGCGCCCGAGCGCAACGCCCTGCAGCCGCTCGAACAGGGTCGCGTATCGCCGGATGTCCTCGGGGGCCGAGAAGTAGGCGTCCCCGGTCGGTGATTCGATCCGCGCCACCGGGGCGCTTTCCGTGGCGTGGAAGTCGTACAGGGTGAAGCCGACCGTGGAGAAAGCCGGAGACGGCTGAGCGATAGGTATGACGCGCAGGTCCAATCGCCGCAGCCGTTGTGCCCGGACGGCCAACGAGAGGATCTGGTCGCGGATCAGATCGACCGGGCCGACGGCGAGCAGCAGTGCTCTGGCATCGAGAACGACGTCGTACTGCGGTCCGTTCGTCGCCGTCAGGATCTCCTGGCGACGCATCTGCGCCTCCGCCCGAGCGTCGGGATCATCGTCGCCCGCCGCTTTGATGACCGTCCGGGCGTACTCGCGGGTCTGCAGTAGACCGGGTAGCACGACCGGTTGGTGATGGCGGACCCGGGCCGTCGGGGACTCCGGTGCCGGCATCGCACCCAGACGCCCAGGGAAACCGTTGGCGCGGACGATCCACGCGCCTTCGCCGTTGTCGGCTGCCGTCGCGCCGAGCAGTTCGGCTCGGGCGTCATCACTCACGCCATAGACCTCGAGCAGGCCAGCGACGTCCTTCACGGTGATGCTGTGCAGGCCACCCTCGATCCGGGAGACCTTGGACTGGGACCAGCCGAGCGTGCGGGCCACCTGCTCGCCGGATACGCCAGCCAGGACTCGGAGCCGGCGCAGTTCGGAGCCGACCCGTACGCGTTGAGCAGTCGCCTCTGGTGGCACAGTGGACCCCTTACTCATGCATGCATGCAACGGCTGCAGCGTAGCAATTCGAGCAGTGAGATATTGGAAGTCGCGCGAGCAAATGCATATGTCGACTGCGGCGGGGTAGGGCCGCGCGTCGTGATCAGATGGCGCCTTGTACTGGCCGCGTTGACGCTGACGGCGACCGTTGGCATCGTGACCGGCTTCGCGAAGCCCGTTTCCGAACCGGCAGCCGCACCCGAATCCGTAGGCCGGGAACCGATAGTGCCCACACCGGCGTCCGCGGGGGACCAGCCCCCTGCCCGGTTGGCCGCCGAAGACGAGGTTGGCCAGCAGCGACGGCGGCAGAATGAGGCCGAGTTGGTCGGTGCGCTGCGGCGATACGACGACAACAGATACGTCGACATCGCGCTGACGGTGGTGGACCGGCGGACGGGCCGGGTCTTCAGCTACAACGGACAGCAGTCGTTCCAGACGGCCAGCATCGTGAAGGTGGATCTTCTCGCGTCGCTTCTGCTGCAGGCGCAACGTTCCCGGCGTCCGCTGACGGCATCGGAGAAGAGTCTTGCCACCGCCATGATCGAGTACAGCGACAACGACGCCGCCTCGGCTCTGTGGAGTCGGGCGGGCGGCATCTCGCGCAGTACAAGTGTCTTCGGCCTGACCGCGACCGCGCCTGGTGCCGACGGCCGCTGGGGAAGCACCACCACTACGGCCGACGACCAGGCGCGGCTGATCACCTCGCTCGCCAGCCCCAGTTCTCCCGTTGGGGACGCGGGTTACCTGTTCGGCCTCATGAGAAACGTCGACGAGTCCCAGAGTTGGGGTATCAGCGCCGCGGCGCGACCGGGTGAGACCGTCGCGCTGAAGAACGGCTGGATGCCTCGGTCCAACCAGCCCGGCCGTTGGACCGTGAACAGCATCGGGCGGATCACCGACGACGACACGGACGTGATCGTCGTCGTGTTGTCGCGCGGGCACGCGACCCTAAAGGCCGGGGTCGGCATGGTCGAGACGGTAGCGAAGACGGCGCGGATGTTCCTCGACTGGTGAGTGCCACGGCCCTTACCGTTCACTCACCGTGCTTGTCGACGTCGTGCCGCTGCATGCCGGGCTGGGTCGGATCAGTCGAGTACGTCGAACAGAGCCGCGCCGTAGGCGGCGAGGCCGGCCCGTTGGCTGTCGGCGGGTACCTCGTCCGCCTCGGCGACGGCGTGCTCGCAACGGGCGCCGTATGCGGACTGGAAGACCCCGGCGGCGGCGATCGCCCGGCGCTCCGCGGTGTTGAACCGGTGCCCCCGCGCCCGCTCGTATTCGGCGATGAACGCCACCTGCTCCTCCGGGGTCGGCCACAGCCGCGTTCCGCCCTGCTCCCATGCGAGAGGAAAGGCGCGGGCCGCGTATCCGACGATTGTGGTCTCGGAGTCACGGACGAGGCTGTCCCAGTCGTAGGCGATGCTGACCCGGGAGCAGGCGCTGGGCCGGCTCTCGGTGAAGCGCATCTGCTCGACCCGCCAGTCGGTGTGGCCCACGACCGTCCTGCCGGGATCGTCGCGCAGGATCTCGAGGGCCCGGCGGGCCAGTTCGTCGATCCATTCGGCACCCCGTCTCGTGGTGTCGAAGTCGAACAGCGGGTGCGGGCCGTGGTGCCATAGGACACGTTGCCCGCGCAGCGACTCGCGGGTGAGCGCCAACACCTCGGGCACCTCGTCGGCGAGGCGGATCTGCTCGGCGAGCGCGACGGCCATGGCTTCGCGTACCCGGGAATCGTGCCCGTCGCGGTAGACGCCGTCCTCGCGTAGTTCCTCGAACGTCACGAAGGCGTGTTCGCAGTGCGCCATGCCGAGCGGCCGCGGGCAGGGGTATCCCGCGTCGGCGAGGTGGGTCTGTACGCGTTGTGCCGTGGTGAGGCGGGCGCGGGTCTGGCTGGGCTGGTGCACTTTGGCCACGATCCGCCGGCCGTCGGCGAGTACCAGGCCGGCCACCATGCCGACATTGGAGCGGTAGAACAGGCAGTCCTCGACCGGGGCGAGGGTGCGGGAGCAGCAGTCCTCGAGTCGCCGCGCGGCCGCGTCGAGATCGCCGGTGCCGAGGGCGCGCCGCTCCAGCAACGGGTCGTTGCCGCCCAGGTAGGCCAGCATGGCGTCGGCCGTTCGCACGGTCGTCACGGTACCTGCGCTTTGTCCGTCTCGTGTGGTATTGCCAGATTCAGCCAGCGTCGAGTTCACGCCGCCGCGGCGAGTACCTGCCGCAGTTGGCGACGCATGCCGGTGATGTGGATGGCGGAGGCCGCGCGAGCCGCCTCGACGTCATGGTCGGCGAGGGCCGCCACGATGCGGCTGTGGTCGTCGTAGACGGCTGTCCGAACGTCTGCCGACGGCGTCGCCCCGAGGATGCGGGTGTGCAGGGCCGGCGGGGAGATCGACTCGACCAGGGTCGCGACCGCCTCGTTGCCGGACAGGTCGAGGATGCGGCGGTGGAAGGCCAGATCCGCGTCGAGGAAGTCGACCGCCGCGGCGGTCGGCGCTCCGCGCTGGACGATCGCCGAGAGGGCATCGACGTCGGCGGTCGTGACCCGCGTGGCGGCGAGCGCCGCAGCGTGCGGCTCGAGGGCGACCCGCAGGTCGAGTAGTTGGACGACCGTGTCGTCGGGCAGGATGTCGGCGGCGAAGGCCAGCGGCTGCAGCAGCAGCGGCGTGCGCAGGCTGGAGACGTAGGTCCCGTCGCCCTGCCGGCTGATGAGGATGTTCATGGTGGTCAGCGAGCGGACCGCCTCGCGTAGGGCGCTGCGCGACAGGCCGAACTGGTACGCGAGGTCATCCTGGCTGGGTAGCCTGCTGCCCGGCGTGAGCTCTCCTGAGGCGATCATGCTCTTGATCCTTGCGACCGCCTCGTTGGTCACCGTCATGCCTGCCCCCTCTCCACCGAAGCCTCGTCGGCTCCGCTCTGGGAGGGACAGTAGGCATCAGATGTTTCGTGGACCGGCCGCAATGTTGCCGGCGCGTTGCCGGTATGCGGTCAGGTGTTCGCGCAGTTCCCGGTATGCCGCGTGAAAGGCCTGCCGGCGGAACGCGAAGTCGATTCCCTGTGCCCACAGCGTCGTCTCGATCGGGGCACCGTCGCGCGGCTCGATCTGCACGCTCATCCCACCGGCCACCTGGAAGCCGCCGATCGAGTGCCGCGTGTCGCGGACGGTGATCCGATCGACCTCCGACCAGCGCACGGTACGGCTACCCAGCAGGCCGAGCACCCGTACGCCCTGGTCGCTGACGTACACACCCATGCGCAGGATCCGGTACGAGGCCACAATCCAGACCGCGAACAGCGCCAGTACGAGTAACACGATGCCGGGCGGCGTCCAAGCGATGCTCGGCTGGAGCATCCGCTGGGTGGTCCAGCCGAAGAAGGCGAGTCCGAAAAGTTCCCACGCCACCACGACCCACCGGCCCGGGCCGGGTGAGTAGGGGCGATGCCACCGCGTTGTCACCGGACGAGTGTGGCAAACGGAGTGCGCCCGCGTACCCCGTCATTCGGTCAATACATAAAGAATCAGGGCGGAATCGGTGCCCGCCACGCCCACCGTGGGGGGAACGATGGGCGTGGCGGTGCTTACCGGTTTCCTACCGGAGGGGGAACGTTTGTGCCGACCGTGAACCCGGGGGCGGGGGGGGAGGTGTCACGGTCGGCGGTCTGGGGTGCCGGCCTGGCCATTCTGGTGCTGTCCGGGGTACTGCGGCGGTTGCGGGTAGTACGACCTCCAGTCGTACGGGTCGGTGGTGTTGTAGTTGCGGTACTGATTCCAGGGCTGGCCGGTGCCAGCGGTGGATTGCGGCCTGGCCGGCGCTGTGCCGCCACCGGCCGGGTTCAGCAGGTGCGAACAGTAGGACCACACCCCGCCGACCTTGCCCCCGGCGAGGGCGATCAGCGCGGCCAGCGCCTCACTGTCCAGGCCCTGTATCTCGTTTCCCGTTTGCTTGTTTCCCGGATCGGCGATGAAGATCCGGCAGAGGTTCTCCGGCGACGGATGTACTGACGGCGCCGGTGGTGCCCACGGTCTCCGTGCCGATGACGCCGGGGCGCCGGTGCTCGGGGTGGCCCTGATCGGCGTGGGTGACGGTGCGGTCGCCGGGACGTTGGGGCGGGGGCCGAACCCGGAGGTGCCCGGAAGCTTGGTGAGGCCACCGGCGGTGGCGATGGCGGCACCGCCGACGGCGGTCAACGCGAACGCAGCGGTGATCTTCACCGTGAGAAGCCTCGCGAGTAGCCTCCGGCGTCCGGGCGCCTGGACCAGGGCCCCACGGGACTGCCGGAAGGCGGCGACGGCCGTCTCCTCCCCGACCAGCTCATACGCGCGTGCCGGAGCGATCGCGGCGGTAAGCAGGTGGTCGAGCGCATCCAGAGCGGCGACCTGGTGCCGGTCGCCGCGCAGCAGCGACTCGGCGATACCGGGGTCCAATCCCGAAACTCCGTCTCTTCCCATCCCACGTCCTTTCAGCGTTCGCGCCCCCTCCGGTGTTACTGCCTTCGGAAGATTCATGTTTTTCGCAGCGTGCCGGTGGTCTGTCGGCCTTCGCCCGCCGGCTCGCCCGGGTGCCCGAGACGTTCCGCGAGGCGCCGTAGCCCGCGGTGTGCGGCTGTCCGCACCGCGCCGGGCCGCTTGCCCAGGACCTGGCCGGCCGCTTCCGCGGAAAGCCCCAGCACCACCCGCAGCATCACCGCCTCGGCCTGATCGCGCGGCAGCGTGGCGATCAACGAGATCGCCACGTCGGTCGACAGCGCGTCCAGCGCCCCGCCGGCCGTGTCGTCGTCGGCCGCCAGTTGCGTGAGCTCCTCGACCGGTATGTCGGCACCGGGCCGCCGGCGTACCCGCCGCAGCTGGTCCAGGGCCCGGTGCCGGGCAATCGTCGCCGCCCAGCCACGGAACGCGTCGACATCACCCCGGAACCCCTGCAGTCCCCGGGTGATCTCCAGCCAGACGTCGGCGGCCACGTCCTCGGCATCGCCGGGTACGAGCGTGCGCAGGTAACGCAGCAGGCGCGGCTGGACCTCCCGGTACAGCAGTCGGAACGCCTCTTCGTCACCGCGCTGCGCGGCGACTATCAGATCCATACGCTCCAGCGGGCCATCCTGATTCGACCCGGTACTCGACGGTCCACATGAGACGACGCCGAGGGAGTGACCGTGTTCGCCCCGACCCACGCGGAACATGATGGGGTAGTTCGGGGTGAGTAGGAAGTTGTTGAATCCCAGGGCAGGGTTCTTTCGGCGCACAGTAATCGAATGATTACGTTAAGCTCATATTCAGTGTCCGACTTGCGAAATAAGCGGCTTAATTCATCTCGGTGCGTGTGACCACGCTGACCGGGGGTAAGAGCGCGGTATGACTACTCCCCGACGTGATGACGAGTGGCACCGCAATCACGATCACCCCGAGCGGCTCGCCAAGATCCAGCCACGTACCGGGGCGGAGCAGCCCTGGGAGCCGGAGGACCTCGCTGTGGCCGAAGGCAAGGACCCGACACCCAAGCACGTGGAGTACGCACGCCGAGAACTGGAAACCCTGGGTCCGGCCGCGATCGAGAAGACCGTCCCGTAGAGGGCCGTCCCTGCGACCACAACTCGCGTCGGCAAGACGGCGAGACAACGTAACTTATCGTCACGTAACAATTTCACGCTGACTTGGTAGGCCAGTCATCGATCGGGGCAGGATTACGCACGTGGAGTCTGTCGAGGTGCTCGGGGGGCGCTATCGGCTCGTGGAGCGCCTCGGGATGGGCGGGATGTCCGTCGTCTGGCGTGCCCATGACGAGGTGCTCAACAGGCAGGTAGCTATCAAGGTCCTCGCCGCCAAACTGGCCGCGGACCGCGACTCGCGAGAGATGATCCGGGCGGAGGCACAGTCCGCCGCCCGGCTGTCGCACCCGCACGTGACCGGCGTCTACGACTACGGCGAGTCCACCACCCGCGACGGTGACACCGTTCCCTACGTCGTCATGGAACTCATCTCCGGGCGTACCCTCGCCGAACGGCTGGCTGGCGGGCCACTGCCCTGGCGGGCGGCGCTTCGGGTGGGTGCCGAGGTCGCGGCCGCGCTCGCCGCCGCGCACGCGCGGGGACTGGTCCACCGCGACGTCAAGCCGGCCAATGTCATGCTCACCGCGTCCGGAGCGAAGGTCGTCGACTTCGGTATCGCCGCCGTCGCCGGTGAGACCGGCGAGCCCAGCCCCGGTGGGGTCGTGCTCGGCACCCCTGCCTACCTCGCGCCCGAGCGGCTCGCCGGTGGTCCGGTCCGGCCGGCCACCGACGTGTACGGACTGGGCCTGGTGCTGTACCGGGCGCTGACCGGCAGGCTGCCCTGGGCGGCCGAGACCACCACCCAGATAATCAACGCGCATGTGTACGCGGAGCCCGCTTGCCTGCCGCCCATCACGGGGCTGCCCGACGGGATAGCCGAGCTGTGCCTGCGATGCCTGGCGAAGAATCCGGCGGACCGGCCGACCAGCCGCGAGGTCGCGCGTGCCCTCGCGGCGGCCGCCGGCATTCGGGTGCCGCTGCCCGCCAGCACCGATGACCCCGACGACCTGGTGCTCGATCCGGCGCTGTTCGCGTACGGCCCGCTTGCCGGGCGCCCGCCGGGGCGGCTGCGCCTCGCGGTCGCGGCACTCTTCGGTCCGGGCGTCGACGCCGCGGCGGAGACCTCCATCCTGCCCGGCTCGGTCATCGACAGCGCGGCGATTCGCAACATCCGCCGCCTCCGGCGCCGACGGGCACTCCAGGTCGTCGGGGCCACCGCGGGTCTGGCGACGGCCGGTCTCATGCTGACCACCTGCGCCGACCTGCCGCGCGGGCAGGGAACGACGCTCGCCATCGCCGGACAGACCGGCGTCAACCGTGCGGCCTGTGCCGTCCGCTATCTGACCCGCTCCGACAACGCCAGTCAGTTCAACGTCGACGTCACCGTCACCAACAGCAGTTCCAATGCGCTGGACGCGTGGACGCTGCAGTTCACGTTCACCGGCGACCAGAAGCTGAGCGAGGGGGCGGCGGGCGAGTGGACCCAGTCGCCGACGGGTGCGGTGACCGTACGTGGCCCGGCCGGTCAGTCGTCGCTCGCGGCCGGTGCTGCCAGATCGCTCAGCTTCTCCGCCGGGTACCACGACTCCAATCCCATGCCGACCTCGTTCACCCTCAACGGAGCGGCGTGCTCGTACGTATTGGTAGGCGCGTCGGGCGAGACCCGGACGGGTGGGCCGCCGCCGGGCCTGACCGGTGGGTCCGATGTGGAGGCTGCCGGTGGTGACGGTGTCACCGGCGGCACCGACAGAGGCGTTCGCGGCGGCCAGGGTGTTCCCGCTGCGCCCGCGGGCGGCCCACCTGCCGGCGGCCCGCCCGCTGATGGCCTGATGGCCGGTGGTCAGCCGCCCGGTCCCGGTCCGGGTAGCGGTAGCCCGTCTCCGACGGGCGGCAGTCCGTCACCCAGTGCCACCGGGGGTGGTGGCGTGACGCCCTCCCCGTCGACTTCCGCCAGTTCGACCCCGCCCCCCGCCCCGACCGTCTCCCCTCAGGCCGCGCCCGAGCCGAGTCCCTCCTCCTAGACCGTGCTAGACCGTGCCGACACCCGCTCCGACGGGTGCGGATGAACCGTGGCCGACCCACCATTAAGATCAACAAGTCAGACCGACACCTGAATGGAACACACCCAGTTAGGGTGTCTGCTGCAGGCACGCGAGCGGGAGGTGGCCGTGCGCTTCGAAGTCAGCCAGGTCATGGATACCATCGAGCGACGTCTCACCACCGACATCGTGATGGCACAGGCCGTGGTCGATTTAGGTGAGATCATCCGGTGCACCGATCTGGACGATGGCCGGCCGGTCAACCTGATCCGCGTCGGCATGGTTGTCGACGCCTTCGGACGCTACCTACGCGACGGTGGTGCGATGATCTACCCCGTCGCGCCCCGCGAACTGCTCTCCGAGGCGGCGCTGACCGCGAAGGAACGGATGGTGCTCGGCCGGTGGACCGGAGACGGCCTGATCGAGGCGACGCAGGGCGCAGCCGAGCGGGTTCTCGAAATCGCCGAGCTGACCGGGCTGCCCGTCATCAGCCTGCGTGGCCATGCCGACGTCGCGAAGCCGCATGACTGGCTGCGCGACGCCCCGCTGCGGGTACTGACGGTGAGCCCGCGCGGCGGCGGCGCGCTGCTGACCGACGGCAAGGGCGGCACCGGCGGGGTGGTGCTGTCCCGGCCGGGCGGAAAGACCGGCGCTCCGGCCGGGAAGGCCGAAGGCGGCGCGAAGACCGAGGCCGCCGCGAAGACCGAGACCGCCGAGAAGGCTGCAACGGTCGAAGCGGGTGCGAAGTGCGAGGCCCCGGGAGGGGGCGGCGCGAAGACGGGTACGAACGGCCACCTGATCGTGGCCGGCGATGCGGTCCCGGCCGGCGCGGTCGCACTTCGCCGCCCTGTCGACGAAGGCGTGCGGATCTGGCCCGACCCGACCGAGCCGGTGTACGAGCCGCTGCCGGAGCCGCCCGACTATCTGCCGGCATCGAGTTCGACCGGAACCGCCCTCATCGCCCGGGCCTGGCGCTGTGACGGGTTGGACTGTCCGAGCTTCGGCGAGGACCGCCGCCTCGGTCAGCCGGTGCCGCGGCTACGGGGCGGTAAGCCGGTCTGTCCTCGCCACGACGAGCCACTGCGCGACATCGGGGCGCGACCTCCGGCCGTACCCGTGACTCTGATCGTCGATGGCCTGAGGCGCCGGCACTTCGTGGTGATGGTCGACCGCCCCATGTTCGTCGGGCGGGCTCCGGAGGAGCCCGACGGGATCGCCGTCGGCGAGTGGCTGCACGAGGCCGCGTCGAGATGGATCAGCCGCACCCACCTGAAACTGGAGATCCGCGACGACCGGCTGGTCGCGACGGACGTCAGCAAGAACGGCACCCTGGTGTGGGTACGCTCCGAGCCGGGCGACCGGCCGGACACCTTCCGGCTGACCCGTGGCAGGTCATACCCGCTGGGAGAGTGGGACAGCGTCGAGATGTACACCGGCATCGAACTGTGCCGCGCCGACCGCCGGCCCAGAGGGGTCGACGAGTCGCACGACGAGCCGTCGTCGGTACTTACCGACGCGCCGACGTTCGCGATGCGGCAACTGCCGGCCAATGGCTGAGGACCGAGCTCCCGGGCCCGTGCCGTCGTGACCGTCGGCGCGCAACGCCCACCTGAGGGCGCGTCTGCGGAGGGTACGTCTGCGGAGGCGCCGCCGGTCCTGCCGCGGATAAGACCTGTACCGCGCTGGATTGCTCCGGTCTTCGCGCTCCTCGCCGTGGTGACCATCCCGTGGACGGTCTACCTCGCCGTGACCCTGCCCGAGGACATCCGGACCCGCAACTACCGGATCGCGTGGGTCGGCTTCGACATCGGCCTGGTGCTGCTGCTACTGCTCACCGCGATCCTGGCCTACCGCGGGCAGCGGCACATGGTGATGACGGCCACCGCCACCGCGACGGCGTTGGTGATCGACGCCTGGTTCGACGTGGTGACCTCGCCGGGCGGTAGCGATCTGATGGTTGCGGTGGCGACCGCGCTGTTCGGTGAGCTGCCGCTGACCGGCCTGTGCGTGTGGATAGCGCTGCAGGTGGACCGCGTCGTCGCCCGGCGGCTGAGCCAGCTGGCCCGCCGTGCCGACCGAAGGACGCGCTGGCGGCTCCGGTACCGGCGCTGATCGCTGATCGCCCGCTCGGCTCGCATCTGTCGGGTCGGGAAGCCGCCAGCACGGGTCGGGAAGCCGTCAGAGCGGGTCACCGTCCGGGTGTGCCCGGGCGGAGTGTCACCGGCTGCTGGTAGAAAGACCGGGTGGATGACCGTGAGGCGACAAGGGCGCGCGCCGAGGAGGTGCTGCGGGCTCTCGCGGGGTCGGAGGCGACCCTCCGGCCCGACCAATGGCGCGCGATCGAGGCGCTGGTGATCGACCGGCGCCGGGTGCTGTGCGTGCAGCGCACCGGCTGGGGCAAGTCCGCGGTCTACTTCGTCGCGACGGCTCTCCTGCGCCGCGCCGGTGCCGGCCCGACGGTCATCGTGTCGCCGCTGCTCGCGCTGATGCGCAACCAGGTAGACGCGGCGGCCCGGGCCGGGATCGTGGCCCGCACCATCAACTCGGCCAACCTGGATGAGTGGGAGCAGATCAACGCCGAGGTGCACGCCGGCGAGGTCGATGTCCTGCTGATCAGCCCCGAGCGCCTCAACAACCCGGACTTCCGCGACGGCGTGCTGCCCAAGCTCGCAGGCACGACCGGCCTGCTCGTCGTCGACGAGGCGCACTGCGTCTCCGATTGGGGCCACGACTTCCGCCCCGACTACCGGCGGCTGCGCACGCTCCTGGACGAGCTCTCCTCGGATACTCCGGTGCTTGCCACGACGGCCACCGCCAACGCCCGCGTCACCACGGACGTCGCCGAGCAGTTGGGTGACGCGCTGGTCCTGCGCGGCACCCTGGACCGGGAGTCGCTCCGGCTGGGTGTGCTCGGCCTCCCGGACGCCACCCACCGGTTGGCCTGGCTCGCCGATCACCTGGCCGATCTGCCCGGATCAGGCATCGTCTACACCCTCACGGTGGCCGGGGCGCAGGAGACCACGGCGTTCCTGCGGGCCCGCGGCTATCCGGTCGCGTCCTACACGGGGCAGTCCGAGGACGCCGACCGGCGGGCCGCCGAGGCCGACCTGCTCGACAACCGGATCAAGGCCCTCGTCGCGACGTCCGCCCTCGGGATGGGTTTCGACAAGCCCGACCTCGGATTCGTCGTGCACCTCGGCGCGCCGTCTTCTCCCATCGCCTACTACCAGCAGGTCGGCCGGGCCGGTCGCGCGGTGCGAAGTGCCGACGTGCTCCTGCTGCCCGGCCGCGAAGACGAGGCGATCTGGCGATACTTCGCCGCGCTCGGATTCCCACCCGAGGAGCAGGTGCGCGCGACGCTCGGCGCGCTCGAAGGCGCTGACCGCCCGCTGTCGACGCAGGCTCTGGAGGCCCGGGTCGATTTGCGGCGCAACCGGCTGGAGTTGATGCTCAAGGTGCTCGACGTGGACGGGGCCGTGCGGCGCGTGCGTGGCGGCTGGGTCGCCACCGGGGCGCCATGGCGGCACGATACCGCCCGCTACGCGCGGGTGGCGGCCGCGCGCGCCGACGAGCAGGCCGCCATGCGGGAGTACGCGACGACCGGCGCCTGCCGGATGGAGTACCTTCGCCGCTGCCTCGACGACCCCGAAGCCGTCCCCTGCGGCCGCTGCGACAACTGCGCCGGTCCGTGGTATCCGTCGGACGTCGGAGGCGAGGCGCTGACCGCCGCACAGACGCACCTCGGGCGGGTCGGGGTGACCGTCGCGCCCCGCCAACTGTGGCCGACCGGGCTGCCCGCGGTCGGGGTGCCATTATCCGGGCGGATTCCGGCGGGCGAGCAGTCGGGACCGGGTCGCGCGCTGGCGCGCCTGTCCGACCTCGGCTGGGGTGATCGGCTACGGCGCCTCCTCGCCGACGGCGCGCCGGACACTCCGGTGCCCGACGACATCTACGCGGGGGTCGTGCGCGCCCTCGCCGACTGGGCGCGCGGCGACGACCCGTGGCCCGCCCGCCCGGCCGGCGTGGTGACCGTCGCGTCCCGGCGCCGCCCCGGACTCGTCCGCGACCTCGGCGCCCGCATCGCGGCGACCGGCCGGCTTCCGTTGCTCGGCTCGGTCTCACCTGCTGGCGATGATCCGAGCGGCTGGGGAGCGCGGGGCAACAGTGCCCAGCGCGTGCGACTCCTGCACGACGCCTTC
>JAOPWA010000432.1 GCA_025965915.1 Dactylosporangium sp.
CCGGCAGCTGTGCCGGGACAGCCTGGCTCTTCACGAGGCGATGGCCGGGTCGGGATTCGATACGGGCTTTCACCGGGCCGGGCTGCTCGATGTCTACGAGACCAGCGCCGGGCTCGAACGCGGCCGGCGCGGCGCCGAACAGCACCTCGCCGCCGGGGTCAACTGCGAGGTGGTGGACCGGCAGCGCGTGCTCAAGCTCGAGCCGGGGCTCCACCAGAAGCTGGCGGGCGGTGTCTTCTTCCCCGACGAGGCGCACTGCGACCCGGCGCGCTTCGTCGCCGCGGTCGGCGCGGCGGCACTGGTCACGGGCGCCACGCTGCTGACGGGAGCCGAGGTACTGGATATGCGGGCGGCGGGCAACTCCATCGACCTCACCACGACATCGGGCACCGTCAGGGCCGACACCGTCATCGTCGCCGCGGGCACGTGGTCGGCCACCCTGGCCCGTGCGCTCCGGCGCCCCATCCCGCTGCAGGGCGGCAAGGGCTACACCATCGACCTACTTGATGACGGGCGGACACCGCTGAAGCGTCCACTGATGCTGCAGGAGTCGCGGGTCGCGGTCACCCCGCTGGACGGGCGGCTGCGGTTCGCCGGGACGATGCAGTTCGCTGGCCTCGACGAGTCGATTGACCGACGCCGGGTCGCCTCCGTGCACCGTGGGGGCATTCGCATGCTGCCCGCGTGGCGGGAGTCCCCGGTCGCTAAGATCTGGTCGGGGCTGCGCCCGTGTACACCCGACGGTCTGCCGATCATCGGCTGGCTCCGTGACGACATGCGGGTTGTTCTCGCCACCGGACACGCGATGCTCGGGCTCACGTTGGCACCGGTCACCGGCGAGCTGGTCGCCGATCTCGTCGACGGAACCGACAGACCGGAGTTCGCGATGCTCGATCCCGGTCGGTTCAGGCGGGGCGCCGCCGCTGCGGCCAGGAAGGCGCCGTGGTGACCGCCGCTTGTACGGTGGTGGTCATCGGGGCCACCGGTGGCATCGGCGCGAGCGTCGTACGCCATCTCGCGACCCGGGGACACTCCGTCGTCGCCGTCGGCAGATCAATGGAGCCGTTGGTGCGGGTCACCGCGCCGTTGCGCGAGCAGGGGCACCGGCTCTCCGAGTACGTCCTCGACCTGTCGGGCGCCACCGACGGTGACGACCTCGTCTCGTTCGCGCTTGATTTGTTTGGGCGATTCGACGCCATTGTCAACACGGCCGCGGTCTACCAGGCGGTGGCGGCGACAACGCTGGACCAGGACCAATGGTCACAGACTATGGATGTGAACCTGCGCGGACCGCTGCTGGTGACCTCGTCTGCCGCACGACACTTCGTACGGCAGGGCTCGGGTCGCATCGTCCACATCTCGTCGATCACGGCCCTAGTCAGCCGGGGGGGCTACACGCTGTACGAGGTTTCCAAGGCGGGACTTGTCGCCGCGACTCGGTCCATGGCGGTGGAATTGGCGCCCCACGGCGTCGTCGTCAACAGCGTCGCCCCGGGTTGGGTCCGTACGCCCATGACCGAGGAGTTCCTGGCGGAGTGCTCGCCCGCGGCGGTCGCCGAACTCATCCCCGTCGGACGCGTCGGCGAGCCGGATGAGATCGCCCAGGTCACCGGCTGGCTCGCGACAGAGAGCCCCCAGTTTCTGACCGGCCAGACGATCGTCGTGGACGGTGGTCAGATCTCGCGTACCGCCTACCTCTGACGCTGTCCACCCTGGACTGGGATATGGGAGTGCGACATGAGGTCGTACTGTGTGAGTGAGATAACTGAAATGGAGGATCGAATATCCACGGTTAGCTCCGAGCGAGTGCTCAACGCTATGGGTGCCGAAAATTTGCGTCACCAGCTCGCCATCCTGCGGCGTCAGATCGACAAGCCTCGCCTCACCCAGCCCGACCGGGCGTTTCTCGCAGCCCTCCTGCACCGGCTACCACGGCCGAAACTGCGGCAGCTGTACCTGATCGTCTCCCCGGACACCATTCTGCGCTGGCACCGCGACCTGCTCCGACGTCATCACGCCAACGTATCCCGCCTGAAACGGGCCGGCCGACCGCCCACCGTCCGCAGCATCACGGCCCTCGTCCTGCGTCTGGCGAAGGAGAACCCCGGTTGGGGGTACAGACGCATCCACGGCGAACTGGCCGCCCTCGGCATCAAGGTCGCCCCCTCGACGGTCTGGGAAATCCTCAAGGGCGCCGACATCGATCCCGCGCCCCACCGCGACCGCCAGACCTGAGCCGCGTTCCTGCGCAGCCAAGCCCACGCGATCCTCGCCGCCGACTTCTTCGAGACCCGGACTTTGACCGGAGCACGGCTGTACGTCTCCGCCGTCATCGAACACGCCACCCGCCGCATCCGTGTCCTCGGCGCCACCGCCCATCCCACCACGGCGTGGACCACACAGCTGGCCAGAAACCTGGCCATGGACCTCCAAGACACCGGCGCCACCGCGACATACCTCATCCGCGACCGCGACAGCCGGTACACGGCCGCCTTCGACGCGGTCTTTCACAACGAAGGCATCTGACCTCGGACCGAGAGGAGCTCAACGCGTCCA
>JAOPWA010000457.1 GCA_025965915.1 Dactylosporangium sp.
TGATGGCCGCGATCATGCCGGCCTACGTCATGTACGGCTTCGACACCGCGTCCTCGCTGGCTGAGGAGACGACCGACCCCCGCCGCCGCACCCCGCGGGCCATCCTGCAGGCGCTGGCCGCCGCCGGTACGGCCGGCGCGCTGCTCCTGCTGGTCGGCCTGATGGCCTCGCCCACCCTGTCGGTCGGCGACCTCGCCAAGGGCGGCCTGCCGCAGATCCTGGAGCAGGCCCTGGGCAGTACGGCCGCGAAGATCCTCCTGGTCGACGTCGCCATCGCCATCTTCGTGTGCACCCTGGCGATCCACACCGCGTCGATCCGGATCGCCTTCGCGATGGCGCGTGACAACACCCTCCCCTTCGGGTCAAAGCTCGCCCACGTGACCGCGCACCGTCACGTGCCCGCCGCACCCGCGATCGTCTCCGGGCTCATCGCCGCGCTGGTGCTCATCGTCAACATCGGCAACCCGAAGATCTTCCTCATCGTGACCAGCGTCGCCATCGTGACCGTGTACATCGCCTACCTGCTCGTCACCGGCCCCCTGCTCCGCCGTCGGCACGGCGGATGGCCGGCCGAGGGCCGCGCAAACGGTCTGTTCACCATGCGGCGCCCGGTGGGCCTGGTGGTGAACGGATTCGCATCCGCGTACGGACTGTTCATGATCGTCAACTTGCTGTGGCCACGCCCGGAGATCTACGGCGAGGGCGGGTACGCCTGGGGCGGGGTCGCGACCGTCGCGGTCATCCTGGTCCTCGGCGTTGCGGTCTACGCGGTGATCCGCACCAGGGCCGGCGAGGTGACCGAGGAGCACCGCGCCGCACGGGAGGACAGCGCGCCGGCTCCCACCCTCGCTCCGACGGAACTCTGAGGCGGGCGGTGGGGTCACCAGCAATATGATCTGAGGCGATGTCATCGAATGGGGCAACGTCGTCACATCCTGACGGGCCAGGCAGCCCACCCGCCACGCACCGCCCGGCCGCGCGGGTGGTCTGCCTGGATACCGCCGACCGCGTGCTCCTGCTGCACTGGCGTGACCCGTACGACGGTGCGCGACTGTGGGAGCCGCCCGGCGGCGGGATCGAACCGGACGAGACGCCGTTACAGGCCGCCCGTCGGGAACTGGTCGAGGAGACCGGGCTTGATCCGGCGGCGATCGTTGACCGGTCGGTGCCCGTGGAGCGCGACACCTGGTGGAACGGTAAACACCATGTCGGGCCGGAGCGGTTCTTCGTGGCCCACTTCGCGCACGTGCGGCCGGCGCTGACCCGGACCGGGCTGATGGTCGACGAACAGGCGAGCCTCATCGGTCATGCCTGGGTGCCGTGGTCGGAGCTGGATACGCTGACCGACCGCCTCGAACCGCCCGGGTTGCTGGCCGTACTCGCCGCGCTCGTCCCGGACGGCCCGTGGCGTGACCATCCGCGTTAGTGACCCCGCACGCCTGGTGACCCCGCCCGTTAGGTGACCCCGCGGGCCTAATAACCCCGCGCCTAATAACCCCGCCCGACCCACTCGTCGAGGTGCGGTGCCTCGGCGCCGATAGTCGTGCTGTCACCGTGGCCGGGGTGCACCACGGTTTCGGGTGGCAGGGTCAGCAGCCGCCTGCGGATCGACTCGATGATGGTGGTGAAGTCGCTGTACGACCGGCCGGTCGCGCCCGGGCCGCCCTTGAAGAGGGTGTCGCCACTGAAGACCACGCCGAGCCTCGGTGCGTGGAAGCAGCAGGCACCAGGGCTGTGTCCGGGCGTGTGCAGGACGCGCAGCGCGGTGCCGGCGACCTCGATGCTCTGCCCATCGCGCAGGTCGCCGTCGGGAGCGGTGTCGGGGTGTACGAGATCCCACAGCACCCGGTCGTCCGGGTGCAGCAGGACAGGCGCGCCGGTCGCCTGTGCGAGGGCCGGCGCCACCCGCACGTGGTCGTCATGGGCGTGGGTGGCCAGGATCGCCACCACCTGCCGGTCCCCGACGGTACGCAGGATCGCGTCGACGTCATGCGGAGCGTCGATGACCACGCACTCGGCGTCGTCGCCGACGACCCACACGTTGTTGTCAACGTCGAAGGTCTGTCCGTCGAGCGAGAACGTGCCCGAGGTGACCGTGTGGTCGATGCGCGCCGCCATCAGAACACCACGCCCATCAGAACACCCCGCCCATCAGCACACCACGCCCATCAGAACACCACGACCGAGCGGAGCACATCGCCGTGGTGCATCTTCGCGAACGCCTCCTCGACCTGGTCCAGGGCGATCTCTTCGGTGACGAAGGCGTCCAGGTCCAGCCGGCCCTGCAGGTACAGGTCGGTCAGCGCCGGGAAGTCGCGGCTGGGGAGGCAGTCGCCGTACCAGCTGGACTTGAGCGCGCCACCGCGACCGAAGACGTCCAGAAGAGGTAGCTCGATCTTCATCTCGGGGGTGGGCACGCCGACGAGGACGACCGTACCGGCCAGGTCCCGGGCGTAGAACGCCTGCTTGTACGTCTCCGGGCGGCCCACCGCCTCGATCACGACGTCGGCGCCGTTCCCGCCGGTGAACTCCCGGATCGCCTCGACCGGGTCGGTCTCCCGCGCGTTCACGGTGTGGGTGGCGCCGAAGCCCCTGGCCCACTCCAACTTGCGCGGGTCCACGTCCACCGCGATGATCGTCGTCGCGCCCGCGAGGGCCGCCCCGGCGACCGCGGCGTCGCCGACGCCGCCGCAGCCGATGACCGCGACCGAGTCGCCCCGGGTCACCTGGCCGGTGTTGACCGCCGCACCCAGGCCGGCCATCACCCCGCAGCCCAGCAGGCCGACCGCGGCCGGCCGCGCCGCCGGATTGACCTTGGTGCACTGCCCCGCGTGGACCAGCGTCTTCTCGGCGAACGCGCCGATGCCCAGCGCCGGCGACAGCGGTGTGCCGTCGGTGAGGGTCATCTTCTGCGCGGCGTTGTGGGTGTTGATGCAGTACCTGGGCCGGCCCCGGCGGCAGGCGCGTCTCTTCCCGCAGACGGCGCGCCAGTTCAGCAACACGAAGTAGCCCGTCTCGACGTCGGTGACG
>JAOPWA010000462.1 GCA_025965915.1 Dactylosporangium sp.
CCATGACGAACGCCTGGCCGGTCGTGAACTGCACGGCGTTGGCCAACTCGAACACGTGCTCACCGAGCCGGGCGAGAATCTCCAGGCAGACGCCGACACGGGTCTGCGGGCCGGCGTCGCGCCAGGCGGGCATGGCCGCGGCGGCGGCACCCAGCAGGGTGTCCACGTCGGGGCGGGGGTAGCGGGTGTCCAGCCGTACCCCGAAGGGGCTCGACTCCCCCGCCACCAACCCGGTCGTGCCCGGCTGGTCGAGGGGGAAGTCAGCGCCGAGGTATGCCTCGAACGCGGCCTTGCCCACGGAAGCGGCGTCCTCGCCGTAGGCACGGGGACTCGGCGACTCGTTGAAGGCCGACCAGTAGCCACGCTCCCGGATCGCGGTGAGTGCCCGGTCGAGGGTGGCGGCGTGCTTGCCGTAAAGGGAATGAGGTTCGCTCATGACGACACTCCGCTTCGCTCCGTGCCCTCATGAGGCACATCCGCACTGAGCCTGTTGATTCGCTCGCTGCGCTCGCTCATGACGACACTCCGCTTCGCTCGCTCATTCCGTCATCTTGCCCGTTGTCCGCGATCTTGGACAGATACCGGTGCGATAGGCCCGCTATGTGTCCGAGGTCTGCGGAACGGGAACGTCGGCGGGCGCCGGCTCTTCGTCGTGGCCGGTCGGTAGCTCGCGCATGGTGCGCAGCGGGGAGAGGAAGACCGGCAGGAACGTGAACATCCCGCCGATCGCGGCCACCCACAGCGCCTCTCGGACCCCGAGGTACTTGCCGAGCACGCCACCGATGAGCCCACCGATCGGCACCGTTCCCCAGACGAGGAAGCGCATGGTCGCGTTCATCCGTCCCAGTAGCCGCTCGGGCGTGAGCCCCTGCCTGAAGCTGACCTGGGTGATGTTGTAGACGACGACGGCGACCCCGTACACCAGGTACCCGAAGGCCGCGGCCCAGAGCAGCCAGCCGCGCTGGGCGATCGGGACCAGCAACTGGAACGGACCGGCGACCGCGATGGGGATCCAGATCGCCGGACCCTGGCCGATCCGCGCGGCGACGCGGGTGGCGACCAGGGCGCCGGCCAGGCCGCCCATCGCGCCGAAGGAGAAGAAGAGGCCGATCGTGCCGGGAGACAACCGCAGGTCGCGGGCGAAGAGCACGATGAGCATCGCGCCGCTGATGTTCGAGAACAGGTTGGACGAGCCGGTGCACATCGCGATCGAGCGCAGCAGCCGGTTGCCGAGCACGAACCGCAGGCCCTCGCCGATCTCACGGCCGAGGTGGGCGTCCGGCTTGCGCGCAGGCTTCGGCTCCCGCTTGCGGATCAGCCCGACGAACAGCGCCGAGCCGACGAAGCTCACCGCGTCGACGGCCACGGCGACCGGCGCGGTGAGCCACTGGATGACCAGGCCGGCAGCGGTCGGCCCGGCGATCTGGTTGACCCCGCGGACCGCCTCCAGTTTCGCGTTGCCCTCGACCAGGTTGTCTCGGCCGACGAGGTGCGGCAGGTAGCTCTGGTACGCCACATCGAAGAAGACGGTGAACACGCCGGCGAGCAGGCCGACGGCGTACAGCTGCGGCATGGTGAGCACGTCGAGCCACCAGGCGACGGGTACCGAGCCGAGCACGACGGCCCGACCGAGGTCGCCGACGATGAGTACGTTGCGTCGACGCATCCGGTCCACCCAGGCACCGGCGGGCAGGCCTACCAGCAGGAACGCGGCGGTCTCGCAGGCAGCGAGCAGGCCGACCTCGAACGGGCCGGCGTGCAGCGCGAGCACGGCGACGAGTGGCAGCGCCAGGATGCTCACCTGCGTGCCGAGCTGGCTGATCGTGTCGGCCACGAACAGTTGCCGGAAGTCGTAATGGCGGAGCAGGCCAAGCCTCATGCCGGCAGCGTCATCGACTGATTGAGAAAAGTCAACCAGTTACTTGTACGCTCTGCGCGTATGAGGGACAGGCGGCCGGCGACCGAGGCGGAAGCACGCGCACTCGCTTCGGCGGTGCGACTGCGCATCCTGCGGCTCTGCCTGGACCGGGCGCTGACCAACAAGGAGATCGCCGAGCGCCTCGGCGCCAACCCCGCGACGACCCTCCACCACGTACGCACGCTCGTCGACACCGGATTTCTCGCATCGCAACCGACGCGGCGAGGTGCCCGTGGCTCCCGCGAGGTGCCCTACCTCGCGACCGGTAAGTCCTGGACCGTCGACGTGCAGGAGGCGGGAGTAGCGGGTGGCCGCGAGGCCATGCTCGACGCGTTCCTCGCCGAGGCCCGACTGGTCGACCTCGACCAGGTCGACATGGCCCGCCTGGGGCTGCGCCTGGCCGACGACGACTTCCGCGAACTGCGCGAGCGGATCGAGGCGATCCTGGACGAGTACGCGGACCGCCCACGCGACCCGGACGGCCGCGCGTACTCGGTCTTCGTCGCCTTCTACGAAGACGTCAGCCGGGATGAACCTCCTGCTGCCAGTTGACCAGTGCGTCCACCGGACGGAACCCGAGCGCTTCGTTGATCGAGATCATGTGGTCGTTGACGGCGGCGTTCCAGGTGTTGATGACCCGCAGCGCGGGCTCACCGGCCATCGCGTGCCGGAGGTTGGCGATCTTCACGATCGTGCCGAGCCGATGGCCCCGGTGCGGCGGGGACGAGTCGAGAGCCGCCTGGCCAGCGGCGTCGATCTCGACGACGCGGAACGTGCTGGCACGGATGGTCATACCCGGCAGCGTGCGCCAACCCGGACCTGGAGTGCCATTGGTTTTCCCGGCGCCGGCTCTGCCGACCTAGCTTGCCGGGAAATGGTCGAGAGGACGCTCGCACAGCGCCTCTGGCACTGCGGTCGCGGGCCTACCGAACGGATCGGTGGCCTCGCGGCGACGCGTCCTCCCGCACCGAGAATCGTGCCGGCTCCGAGACAGTGCAGTCAAGGTCCCCGATGGACTGATTCTCGACAGCAAGCCATCCACTGAATACTCTCCGCATCCTCCCATTCCGCCAATGACGGCCATAGCAGCGCCGCAGACTACGACAGGAGGGTCCGAACCGGACATCTTCGATCACAATCGAATCGATGAACATCACAGTCCGTTACAGATGGCGGAAAATCACCCGAGCAGGCCGGCCTCGCGGACCGCCCGCAGCGACGGCTTGACCCGGTACGTCGGACCCACCCGGTCGGCGACGGCGTCCAGCGTCTTCAGACCTTCGCCGGTGTTGTACACGACCGTCTCGGCCTCCGGGTCGAGCCGACCCTCGTCAATCAGCTTGCGCAGCGCGGCCACGGTCACCCCACCCGCCGTTTCGGCGAAGATACCGGTGGTACGGGCAAGCAGCTCGATCGCGTCGCGGATCTCCTCGTCGTCGGCGTACGCCATCCAGCCGCCCGAGCGGCGAACCGCCTCGAGGGCGTACACCCCGGCGGCCGGGTCGCCGATGTTCAGCGACTTGGCGATGCCGGTCGGCTTCACCGGGATGATGTCCTCGCGCCCCTCGTGCAGCGCCAGAGCAATCGGGTTGCAGCCGGCGGACTGGGCGCCGAAGACCCGCCATCCGTCTGCGGGCGCCGATACGAGGCCGATCTCGACCAGCTCGGTGAACGCCTTGTCAATCTTGGTCAGCAGTTCGCCACTGGCCATCGGAATCACGATCTGCGCCGGCAGCCGCCACCCCAACTGCTCGGCGACCTCGTACCCGAGGGTGCGTGAACCCTCGGCGTAGAACGGCCGGACGTTGACGTTGACGAACGCGGTGCTCTCGAACTCGTCGGTCTCGGTCAGCTCCGAGCACAGCCGGTTGACGTCGTCGTAGGAGCCCTCGATCGCGACCACGTCACCGCCGTACACGGCCGTGGTGACGACCTTGCCCGCCTCGAGATCCGAGGGGATGAAGACCATCGAAGGCACCCCGGCGCGGGCGGCGTGCGCGGCAACCGAGTTGGCCAGGTTGCCGGTCGACGCGCAGGCGTACCGGTCGAAGCCGAGCGCCTTCGCGGCGGTCAACGCGACCGACACGACCCGGTCCTTGAACGAGTGGGTCGGGTTGGCAGAGTCGTCCTTGACCCATAGCGGAGCGCGCAGCCCGATCTCGCGGGCGAGCGCCTGCGCGGGCACGAGCGGGGTGAAGCCCGGATTGAGCGTGACCCGGGTCGAAGGGTCCTGACCGGCCGGCAGGAGGGACGCGTAGCGCCAGATGTTCGGGGGCCCGCCCGCGATCTCCTCGCGGGTCACGCGCTTCAAAGCCGCCTGGTCGTATGCGACCTCCAGCGGCCCGAAACACTCATAGCAGGCGTGCTGTGCGGCCAGCGGGAACTCGGTGCCACAACCGCGACAGACCAGCGCGCGGGCGGGCGAGTTGACGAACGGGGATGCGTCGACGGTCGACGTCATATCGAGGCCTTCCTCTCATCTTTCCCGGGAGTCGCACACCGGGACGGATTTGGCACCTGCCACGCGCGGCCTCGTCATCGAGTCGTCAGTGGTGGTTGCCGGGGCTTCGTCGGGCCGTTCCCTCTGCCCCTCTGGATGAGGTATTCGGTTGTGCTCACGAGTGTAAGGATCAGTGGCGGCAACCGCCACGCTACGTGACACCTCGTGAGTGAGGTCACCAAACGGGGCCCGCGCGAATCGGTTCGGCCCGGCGTCCGCCCACCAGTACCACTGGTGGCTTCGAGATGCGATACTCCACCAGATTTCGCCCATTGTTCGTACAGGCCATCGTCTATCTAGCGTGGAGCCATGCATCCGACCGCTGCCTCCTGGTTTGACCGCCATACGTCCTCTTGGCGGGACTGGACCCTGGACCGCGTCGTCCGACATAAGGGCACCGCCACGGTCAGCGTCGTGCTACCCACGCTCGACGATGAGCAGACCGTCGGCGAGATCGTCGGCGGGGTGCGGATCCTGGCCGACCAGACGGGCCTCGTCGACGAGGTCATCGTGATCGACGCCGGTTCGCAGGACGCCACCGCGAAGGTGGCCGCCGAGGCGGGCGCGACCGTCTACCACCACGGCGACATCCTGCCCGGACAAGACCCGCAGCCGGGCAGGGGCGACGCGCAGTGGAAGGCCCTGATGGTGGCGCGCGGCGACCTGATCGTCTACGTCGACGCCGACCTCACCGAGTTCCGGTCGTACTTCGTCACCGGACTGCTCGGGCCGCTGTTGACCGAACCGGACATATCACTGGTCAAAGCCTTCTACGACCGCCCGCGGCTGGACGTGTCGGCCGCGGAGCCCGGGCGGGTCACCGAACTGATGGCCCGACCGCTGCTCAACGTGTACTTCCCGGAACTGGCCGGAGTGGTGCAGCCCCTTGCCGGCGAGTACGCCGGCCGCCGCTCGCTCCTGGAGACGCTGCCCTTCGCTGGGGGGTACGGCGTGGAGACCGGGCTGCTACTCGACACCGTGCTCGACGCCGGCCTGGACGCGGTCGCCCAGGTCGATCTCGGCCAGCGCGCGCACGGCCGCCACGACACGGCGGCGCAGGGCGAGATGGCCGCATCCGTCCTGCACACCGTGCTCGAGCGGGTGCACCCGAACGATCCCCGGTGGGAGACGTTGACCCGGTTCGAACGGGTCAAGGACACGATCACCGCTGTCGATCGGCCGGTCGGGGGCCCGCAACGCCCCCCGATGAACACGATCCCCGAGTACGCGGAGCGCAGCTCTCACGGCGTCAGCTGACGACGTCCTTGCGCAGGAAACGCCACCACGCCAGTCCGAAGAAGATCACGCCGTAGATCAGGGCCGAGATACATCCGCGGACCAGGTTGTCGGTCTGGATCGGCGTCGACAGCAGCCCCAGCCAGGCCTCGGCGAAGTGGGTCGGCAGGAAGCTGCGGATCGCGCCGAGCGCCGTGATCTGGTCGAGGATGCTCGACATGATCTGCAGCAGCACCGCGCCGCCCACCGCACCCAGCGGCGCATCGGTCGTCACCGACAGGAGAAATGCCAGGCCGGCGACGACCAACAGGCTCACGGCCAGGTACCCCATGATGCCCAGCAGCCGCAGCAGCGCGTCACCGGCGGCGATGTCGCCGGCGATCGTGCTGCGCAGCGGATGCCAGCCGTACCGCAGGGTGCCGGCGGCGAGCGCGGTGCCCAGCAGGAGAGCCATCGCGAGCGCGGAGTACGCCAGCGACACGGCCAGCTTCACCCCGAGCAGCCGACCGCGCGGTACCGGAATCGCCAGCAGGTAGCGCAGGCTGCCCCAGCTCGCCTCGCTGGCGATGGTGTCGCCGCAGAACAGCGCGACCACCACGATCAGCAGGAACGACGCCGACACGAACACGGTGAACAGCGCGAAATTGACGCCACCGGCCGTCGCGAGGTCGACCAGGCTGGAGAACTGGCCCCGCCCGCCACCGTCGTTGTTGTTGCCGCTGTTGAGCTGGAACGCGATCAGGATGATCAGCGGCAGGATCACCATGAACCCGAGCGCGAGCTGGGTGCGCCTGCGACTGGCCTGGCGGCGGAACTCGGTAGCGAACGTGAAGGTACGAGTCGGGCGGTAGGTGTCCACCGCCGTCGGAACAGCCGTCGGATCCGTCGTGGTCGTGGTCATCGCTCTCCGCTCGCTTTCGTGTCGCCGCCGACGAGGGCCAGGAACGCGTCTTCCAGGCGCCTTCTGGGCACCACCCGGTCCACTCCGATACCGGCCTTGACCAAAGCCGCGACGACCTCGGCGCGCGGCGTGCCGTCGAGGTCGACGATCAGGCCGTTGCCACCGGACCAGGCGACCGAACGGACGATGCCCAGGTTGTCGAGCAAGGTCTCGGCCTGGTCGACGTCGGACACGTCCAACTGCACGGTTGGCGAGTCGCCCACGATGTCGTCGACCAGCCCGGACGCGACGATCAGTCCCTTGTGCATGACCACCACGTCCGTGCAGGTCTGCTCCACCTCGGCAAGCAGGTGGCTGGAGACGAGCACGGCGCGCCCGTCCGTGGCGTACCGGCGCAGCACCTTGCGCATCTCCGCGATCTGGGGCGGATCGAGACCGTCGGTCGGCTCGTCGAGTACCAGGAGTTCGGGAAGGCCGAGCATCGCCTGCGCGATCGCGAGCCGCTGCTTCATGCCGTGGCTGTACGTCTTGACCTTGCGGTAGACCGCGTCGCCGAGGCCTGCGATGTCGAGGGCCTCGTCGAGGCGCGCCTCGTCGGCGGCCCGCCCGGTGGCCTTCCAGTACAGCTGAAGGTTGGCGTATCCGGACAGGTGCGGCAGGAAGCCGGGGCCCTCGACGAGCGCGCCGACCCGGCTGAGCACCGGGGCGCCGGGTTTGAGCTGGTGGCCGAAGACCAGGATCTCGCCGGCGGTGGGGTAGGTCAGCCCCATGAGTACGCGCAGCGTCGTCGTCTTGCCGGCGCCGTTGGGCCCGAGCAGGCCCACGACGGTGTTGCGCTCGACGGTGAAGTCGACCTTACTGACGGCGACGAAGCCGTCCGCGTACTCCTTGCGCAGTTCACGGACGACGAGCGGAGTCTGGGCGTACCCTTCCTCGGTCTTCTCGCGACGCCGAAGCCGCCGGCGCGCGACGGCGATCAGCACGACGAGCGCGAGCGCGATCGCCGCGATCAGGCCGAAGAGGACGTAGCGCCAGATCGCCGAGGGAGTGACGATCGGCGTGCCCGCCGCGGTCGGTAGGGTGACCGGTCCGCTCGCCGCGATCGTGTAGACGGTTGGCTGCGCGGGGCTCAGGTACGCCTGGTCGGAGGTCGAGACCGTGATCCTGAGCCGATGGCCCTGCTCGAAGCGGCGCACGATCGCGGGCAGCGTCACGGTCGTCGGAGTCGCCTTGTCGATGCTCGCCGGCAGACCGGTGAGGCGGACCGGCGCGACCAGACCGTTGGGCAGGGTGGGCTGGCCGTTCTGGTCGACGTCGTAGAGCTTGACGAAGAGCACCGCCTCGCCGGTCGGGGACGCGGCGGTGATTTTGACGGTCGGGGCACCCGTCACGTCCGTCGTCCGCGCGAGCGGCGCGGAGTAGAAGTCGGCGTGCTGGCCGGGCACTTCCATGGTGACGCCGTTGACGAAACTGGCGAGACCGCCGCCCACTCCGGCGAGTGAGGACAGTGCGGCAGGGTTGCCGTTCGGCGGGTTGGCAGCCGGCTGCGGCGGGCCCTCGACGCTGATTTGTTCCTGTTTCGTACCGGACGTCCCCGGATAGTCGGTGACGTTGAATCCGGCCGCGACCAGTCCCTGGCCGCTGGCGTCGATACCCGAGATGCGCGAGTACGTGAAGCTGTTGCTCGGCTTCGGACCCTTGCCGGCCAGGTAGTGGTCGAGCCACTGGGCGGTCAGGAACTTCGTGCGGTCCTGGTCGGACTGGGGCCCCTGGCCACCGTCGTGGCCGCCGGTGAACCAGGCGACGCGCACCGGCGTGCCGTTCGCCGCGATGCCCTTGGCGTTGGCGTCGGCTTCCGACAAGGGAAAGAGCGAGTCGGCCTCACCCTGGATGAGCAGGGTCGGCGCCTTGATCCTGTCGAGGACGCCGGCCGGGCTGGAGCGGCGCAGCAGTTCCACGGTCTGTGCGGTCGGGCTGCCCGTCGTGGCCATCGACAGATAGGCCTGGCAGACGTCAATGGCGAACCGTCCGCACTGGGCGTGTGCGGCGCCTGCGTCGGCGAGCCGTCCGGGTGCTCCCCCGTCCGCTGCTCCCGGACCCGTTCCCAGGTTAATTCCCGGGCCCGTTCCCAAGGAGCCGCCCGAGCCGAAGAACAGACCCGCCCACTGCTTCTTGAACACGCCGTTCTCGGGCCCGCCACCGGTGCCGTCCGGAAGGAAGGAGCGGGCCAGGTCGTTCCACGTGATCATCGGCACGATCGCGTCGACGCGCTGGTCATACGCCGCGAGCAGCAGCGACAGGCCACCGCCGTACGAGCCGCCGACCGCGGCGACCCTGGGGTCGTTCGCCGCGTCCTTGCGGATCTCGGGCCGCCGCGCGAGCCAGTCGATGAGGCTCTTCGCGTCCTTGACCTCCCAGTCCGGGCTGTCGAGGTGGATCTGACCGGTCGAGCGCCCGAACCCCTCCGCACTCCACGCCAGGACGGCGTATCCGCGGTTCGCGAGGTCCTTGGCGTCGGAAGCGGAGTCGTTCTTGGTGCCGCCGAAACCGTGCGCCAGCAGCACCGCGGGGACGGGGTGAGCCGCGGTCGCACTCTTGGGCAGGTACAGCCGGGTATCGATCGTGACGTCCCGGTCGCCGCCCGGTCCGGTCTTGACGGAGATCATCCGGTCTTCGGTGCGGTAGTTGACCGGCACCGGCCAGGCTGCCCAGCCGACAAGGCCGGCGAGCAGAACCAGTACGACTGAGCCCGCGATCATCCGGCGCCGGGTCAGACGTACCCGCGGCAGGGCACGACGCGGTCGCGCGGGAGTGGAAGACGGCATGGCGCTAACGGTACGGCGCCGAACCTGTGATCAACCTGAAGGGTGACGACGCGCGAAACGCATGTACCCCCACGCCCGGTGGGCGTAGGGGTACTGAGTTGGTTCGCCATCCCGCGTGGTCACGCGCTGAAGCGCAGCACCAGCCAGTGTGGTCGTTACAGCGCGCGGCGCTGCTCACTGACCGACGGACGGGAGTCACCGGCGTGCATCAGCTCGAGGTGGTCGGTGTTTGCCGAAGCGGCCGACAAGCGCTGCAATACGGCCGTGTCGGCCATCCCGTAGTCCACGACCGGCCGGAGGGGCGGGAAAGTGTGCCGCGCGAGCGCGGGGGCGTTGTCGCGCGTACGCCGACGGCGACCGCGGGTCTGCTCCCGCTCGGCTCGCTGCGCATTGATGATTGCATCGATTTTGCTGTTCTTGGTCCCGTGCGCGTATCCGATCAGGTACGCGACCCCGTTGGCGGCGCAGGCGATCAGGAACGCGGTGATGGGCAGCCAGACGAGCGGTGAGTTCTGGTTAAAGGCCACAGACATGGGAGGGGCTCCTTTCGTGCTCTGCGCACTTTATGAAGGGATCAGGCCCCAGAGATACACCGAATTCCGATCTAGACCCGTTTGGACGCCGACCTCATCCCCCCGGTAACCGCAACCCATACTTTTAGTCACCACCCACCCCTGATCAGGTTAGCCGGAACAGGGGGGCGCAGAACGCGCACCGAATGGGTAGCGAATGT
>JAOPWA010000493.1 GCA_025965915.1 Dactylosporangium sp.
TGCCGCGGGCCATCGCGGCCCGCGGCACCCGCCGATCAGCTGACCGCGGCCAGCCGGCGCTCCGAGCGGGTACGGGTCTGCTCCGGCTGGCTCTTGGGCTGGGGCGCGACCCGGACCGGAGTGTCGATGAGCATCGCGCGGGTGGTCTCGGTGAACGCACTGGCGGCGTTGACCGCGATCAGCCCGACCAGTTCGTCGTCACGGTAGTAGCTGGCCATGACCCCGGCCCGGGCGGTGTCCCGGCGGCCGGGGCGCATCTCGGTCATGACGATGTGGTCGCTGGGCTTGAAGTCCCCGGCGACCATGACGCGCAGGCCGTTCTGCAGGGTCCAGTAGCGCGGCACGATCCCGACCGGTGGCATCTCGCGGTCGCCGGCGAGCAGGGTCCGGGCGGCGGCCTGGCCCATCTCGACCGCGGCGATCCACTGGCCGACCATCATGGGCTCGTTGCTGTAGAGAAGGTTCGGCCAGCGCACCGCCGCACCCGCGGCGACGACACCCTCGGCGCCGACCACGCGAAGACTCTCGTCGCACAGGATGCCGCGGGAGATGTCCATGCCGGTGCCTTCGAGGAAGTCGGTGTCGGGCTTCTCTCCCAGCGTTGCCACGACGATGTCGGCGTGCACGTACGAGCCGTCGTCGAGGGACAGCCGCCACCGCCCGCGGCGGCGCTCCACCTCCTTGACCCGGCGACCCAGCCGCATTTCGATGCCGAAGCGGGCGTGCTCCTCGGCCATGAGGTACCCGATCGGCTCGCCCACGGCACGGCCCATCAGGTACGGCTTCGGGTCAATGAGGACGGCCTCGCGGGCGAGGTCGCGGACCGCGCAAGCGGTCTCACACCCAGTGATGCCACCGCCGACGATGGCGACCCGCTCGGCGTGGCGCAGGTCCCGGCGCAGTTGCCAGGCCTCGTCGACGCTGTGCAGAACGTGCATGCCCGGGCCCGCCGGCCAGCCCTTGGGCAGGGCGGCATAGCTGCCGGTCGCGAGCACGAGGCCGTCGAACGGGTACTCCTCGTCGGTCTGGGTCAGTACCGACCGGCGACGCATGTCTACCTCGACCGCGCGGCGGCCGTGCTTCCAGTGCACCTCCAGTTCGCCGTCGATGGGCATGCGGACGTCCTGGGGACGGGCGTGGCCGGTCAGCAGGCTCTTGGAGCACGCCGGCCGGTCGTACGGGGCGTCGGGCTCGTCACACAGCAACGTGATGTTGCCGCTGAAGCCTTGGCGGCGCAGTTCCTCGGTGGCCGCCATGCCCGCCGGTCCACCTCCGATCACCAGGATCCGGTCGGACCACCCGTACGCCATTGATTGCCTTGAGCGACGCATGCGTCACTTACCTCCACGGCGGTGAAGCCCGGTCACGTTCGCCAATGTTTCCTGCGGCCGCTCTCCGGTCGTCTCCACGGTTTCGTTCTTGGGCATGTACACCCGGGACCCGGCCCGGTTCATTCTGATGGCCCGCGCGGGGCAGACCTTGACGGCGCGGGACACGGCCTCGATCTCCTCGGGCGGCACGGTCGACTTGTATCCGAGCCGACCGTCGCCGCGCAGCTCGAAGATTGTCGGCGCCTCCTGTTCGCAGAAGCCGAACCGGGCGCACTTGCCGGCGTCGACGGTGACCTCGGCCATCTGGCCGCGAAGCCGGCTGCTGGCCTTGTCGGTGATCGCCCGCTTGCGCTTGAGCGCCCAGTCGGAGACCCCCAGCCACAGGACCACGGTGCTCAGCCACATCAGCAGGATCGGGATCTTCACGAACAGCGGGCCGACTTCGGAGCCCGTCAGCAGTACGTGCCCCGCCAGCAGCGTGAACGACGCGTACGCGAGCGAGTGCAACGCCCGCCATCGGCTGTACCCCAGCATGCGCTGCAGCGGCATGGAGACCAGCAGCGCGGTCATGATCTCCGTCGCGAGTACGCCGACGCCGATGCCGATCGGGTCACGCCCGTTGGCGAACGGGACGAACTCGTCGATCAGGTGGACGGTGCCCACCGGGTTGGCAAGTTGGACGAACGCGTGCCCCCAGCCGAGGGTCATGGCGATCAGCGCGAGGGTCATGTGGGTGGCGTACAGCTGCGAGTGCTTGAAGCGGGTCATGGCCCAACCGCGTCCCAGCATCATGCCCCACATGACCGTGACCCACAGCAGGACGTACGACAGGAACCCGGCGGTCATCGCGACCAGGTGGACACTCTGTGCCGCCGTGCAGTCGGGGGCGATCAGTACCCGGCAGTGGGCATCGGCGAGCACGCGGCTGACCTCACTTTCCAAGAGGGGGTGTTCGGACTCAGGAGCCGCGGACGACGCGGCGGATGCTCACCAGTGCCAGCAAGCCGGTGACGACCACAAGCGCGACGACCGGCATCCGTAACAGGTTCGAGTCCTTCGGCGTGGGGGCGGTCGCGGCCGCCAGCGCGACGGCCGGCGCTCCGATCGCCGCGTGCGGCAGATTGTCGTACTGCACCAGACCCGTGCTCTCCAGTAACGACATGTGCTTGTTGACCATGAGGTTGGCCCGCTCGGCGAAAAGGCGCATCATCTCGTTGCGGGTATTGGCGCGTACGGAGGCGATGGCCGAGAAGACGCCGCCGTGGGCGAAGCGCAGCCACTTGACGGCCGTGACGTCGAAGTCGTGGCCCTGCATCGGCCAGAACTCCCGCATCCAGGCCTGCTGCTCGTCCGACGGCTGGTCGGGCAGGGCGACGTTGAGCTGCCGCGCGACGAACCGGTCCTCCTCGTCGAGCTGCTGGTGGTCGGCGGCGAGGGTCTGGCAGATCTCCTTGACCCGCGCGCCGCCGGCCTGCTGCTGGGCCTGTAGGCAGGTGGGGCGCTCCCAGAGACCGGCCTGACGGACCTTGACCAGGAACAGCCGGTCGGTGTCGTCGATCTCCCCGAAGCGGGTCTGTGCCACGTTGGCACCGGGCATCGCGGTGGCCACGACCGGACCCGCGCCCGGCGGGTTGTTCGCGGGCGGGAGCTGTCCCTTGCCGTTGCTGACGTCGCCGGGAATGGCACCCCCGAACGGGTCCGGCTGCGCGGCCAGGGGGCGGGCGACGTTGTCGGGACGCAGGTCCGTCCCCGCGGACGCGGTGGCGGCCGGACCCGCGACCAACGCCCCGAGCACGGCGACCAGGACAAGGGCAAGCCTGGACCAGAAGCGTGCGAACCCCGGCTCGAGCATCTCCACCCTTCCCTGACTTCGTCTGTGCCGTACGCGCCGCGATCACGAAGGGGAATCACGAACGGTTCGGCCCAATGAGAAAGCTAGGGGCACAGTTGCCTATTCGGACAGGCACTTAAGGACTACTTATGATCTACCTTCGCGAGGCTTTACCGATCTCTCCGAAACGGACGTAGCGCTACCGTCCACCGACCTCGGAGTCAGGCCGGGACGCTCACGAGCAGGTTGCCGTTGACCGTGCGGATCTCGAAGCGCGACAGGTCGCCGGGCTGCAGGTCGGTACCTCCATGCAGTACGAGCGGATCCGGTTGCGTCGCCGTCCCGTAGCCACCCGGCGGAACGCTCCAGCCCATGACCACCTCGCTCTGGCCGGTCTTGGATACGGCCACCAGCCGACACCTCGCCGGACCGTTGACCCTGGCCACCTGCAGCGTCACCTGCGCACCCCACCGCTTCGTTTCCATCTGCACGGTCGCCTCGGTGCCGGTGACGTCGTCGACAGCGTGCAGCTTCTGCGCGGCCGGCGACGTGGGTGGCAGACCGGGCAGCCCCGTACGGCCCAGCCCCAGGCTCACCGCGACCAGGGCGCCGGTGATCAGGAGTGCGAGGCACGCGGCAAGGGTCAGTCCCTGGCGCGACCTGGGTCGGTGCCGGTCGGTACGCACCGCCGCGACGAGCGCCCCGGCCCTGCCTGGATCCCGCGCGGTCTGCTCCGCGAAGGCCAGGCTGTCCCCGTCTACCCGCGACAGGAGGGCTGCCACCGAGGAGAGCTCCTCCAACTCGCGCGGACACGAGCGGCACGCCATCAGGTGGTCCTCAAAACGCGCGCTGTCGCGCGGGTCGAGGACACCCAGTGCGTACGCGCCGACGTCCCGGTGGATGTCCTCCGGCCTCATCATGCCGTCACTCCCTGCTCCTCAAGCGCTATCCGGAGCGCCCGGAGGGCGTAGTAAACCCTTGACTTGACCGTGCCGACGGGTAGGCCGAGAGACTCGGCCGCTTCCTGCACCGTGCGACCGCGGAAGTACGTTTCGAAGACCACCTCACGGTGCGCGACGGTCAACCCGCGCATGGCGTCCGTGAGCACCAGCAGTTGCAGCACCCGCTCGGTCTCGTCCGCCGCCGCGAAGGTCGCCAGCGGCCCGTCGTCGGTCTCCGGGGGCCGGGCCTTGCGGCTGCGGTACCCGTCGATGACGATGCGTCGTGCGACCGCGACGAGCCACGGGCGCAGCGAGGCCCGCCCGCTGGCCGCCAGTTCGTGTGCGTGTCGCCAGGCCCGCAGCAGCGTCTCCTGCACCACGTCCTCGGCGCGTTGGCGGTCACCACCGGTCAGCCGCAACACGAACAGGAGAAGACCTTCGGCGTGTTCGGAGTACAGCGATCGGACCAGTTCCTCTTCGCGGGCGGCGACGTCGGAGTCCTCGTCCTCCTCGTGCCTGCCGTGCGTGGCGCGTCGGCCCATCAGTGCCGGTACTGGCCGAATGGGCACTCTGCGACCGTAGGGATCACTCCCACCGCCATCACCTCCGTGGCCTCCATGGCTGTCCACCGGAGATACGCGTGAATGTCGCCACCGGCTCAATCAAATCGCGACGACTTTTCCGGTGGCCATTCCCGGTCACCCGGTTGAACCGGTGACGGGTTCCCGCGCGTACCTTTGACCGACACACCGACGCCGACATCGACGCCGACACATCGACACCGAAGGAGCAGTGACGTGCGCCGAGTGAGCTTGGTGGCCGTGACACTGGCCACCATCCTGTCCGCCACCGCGTGCACGTCCCCCGATCCGACCACGACCGCCGCCCCCGCGAGCCCCCAGCCGGCTTCCAACATCCAGGGCACGTTCGTGCTACGCGCCCAGAACCTGCCCCAGGTCGGCACCGTGCTCGTCGACGGCAACGGCTACCCGCTGTACCGGTTCGACAAGGACACCGCCAAGCCGCCGAAGAGCAACTGCCTGGAAGACTGCTGGATGAAGTGGCCGCCGGTCGTCGACACCGGTGACCTCCGCCTCGACGGGGTCGACCAGGCCCTCGTCGGCAGTGTGGTACGTCCCGACACCACGCGGCAGGTGACGATCGGCGGCTGGCCGGTCTACCGGTACTCCGGCGACGCCGCACCGGGCGAGGCCAAGGGGCACGGCGTGGGCAACGTCTGGTTCGCCGTCACGCCCCAGGGCAAGAAGGCTGCGGCCCCGCCCGCCAACAACGCAGCCCCAGCCAGCAACGCCACCAACTGACCGACCGAACCCGCAGCGGTAAACTTATAGGTTTCGATTAACTGGCGATTAAGTTCGCATCAGCGCCAACACCGTACCTATCGATATACGCCTACGCTCTGCGGGTCCGTGATCCGGTCTCCCTGGAGGTTCCGCGTTGCACGCGCCCCCGACGAAGCCCATGTGGGTACGCGATTTGGAGCAGCCACTGCCAGCCGACCCGCCACCGCACGGGCCGCCCCACCGCCGGGCACTCCGCCCGGCGATCGTCGCGACCGCCGCAGTTGTCGCCGTCGGGCTCGCGTCCACGGTCGGTACGCTCGCCTTCGGCCACGGCACGTCCCGACCGGTGGCCGCCGGTGCCGCAGCCGCCGGGTCACCCGCCGGCTCCACCGACGCGGTCACG
>JAOPWA010000513.1 GCA_025965915.1 Dactylosporangium sp.
TGTTGGCCGCCGGACGGGCGGACAACTCAAACGACCGTGGAGCGCAGGTAAGACCGGCACCCGTGCCGGCACCGCGCGGCGAAGCGGTAATCCACCCGGACGCCGCGTGTTCCACGCGCAGCGTGGAGGGAATCTCCGTCCTTTAGGGCGGAGAGAACGTCAAAGCCGGCTCACCACCACGCACACCAGGCCCGGTCCGGCATGGGCGGCGACCGCGGCGCCCACCTCGGTCGCGTACACCCGGCGCACGCGGTTACCCAGCCGGGAGGTGATCGACCGCTGCAGCGCCTCGGCCCGTTCCGTGGCCACGAGATGGTGCACGGCGATGTCGACCTCGGCGTCGCCTGCCGCTTCGACCGCCAGGTCGACGAGTCGGGCCAGTGCGCGACTGGCGGTGCGGACCTTGTCGCTGACGACTATCCCGCCGTCGGTCAGGCGCAGGATCGGCTTGACCGAGAGCGCCGTTCCGAGCAGCGCCGAGGCCGCCCCGATCCGCCCGCCGCGACGCAGGAACTCCAGCGTGTCGACGTAGAACAGGGCGGTGGTGCGGCTGGCGGCGGCGAGAGCGGCGTCACGTACCTCGGAAAGGGGCTTGCCGTCCGCCGCGGCCGCAGCCGCGGCGAGGGCCGGAAAACCCAGACCCATGCCGGTGGAGCAGGAGTCGACCACCTCGACGCGGCCGCCGAATCCCTCCGCGGCCATGCGGGCGGCTTCGAAGGTGCCGGAGAGCCGGGCGGACAGGTGTACGGAGACGACGCCGGGCGCGCCACCGTCGAGCAGCGCCTGGTACGTCTCGGCGAAGGCGCCCGGGGCCGGTCGCGACGTCGTGACGTGAGCGCGCCTGGCCTCCAGTGCCTTCGCGACGTCGGCCGGCGTGACGTCGATGCCCTCAAGTCCGGGCACGCCGGCGATGACGACGGTCAGCGGGACGACGGTGAGGCCCGCCTCGGTTGCGAGCGTGTCCGGCAGGTATGTGGTGCTGTCGGTGACCACAGCGATGCGCTCAGCTCTCCCGGCCATGTCGGCACGGTAACCGATCGCGGACGATTCAGAAACGCTTCGTGCTCATGCCTGCCGTGCCTCGGTGATCTGGAACGGCTGGCCCTGCATGCAGTAGCTCATGACGCCCTTGGCGATATGACCCCGCACGACCACATTGTTGCCGGTCTTCACGACGTTCTTGTCGCCACCCATGAGGTGGTAGAGCTGGCCGCCGCTGCGCAGCATCAGGCAGTTGGCCTCCACGCCGGCCTCGACCTGACCCGACAGCGTCATCTCGCCTGCCGCCGCGGAAGGGCCGCTGCCGCCGGGAGTACCGCTCCCGGCGGAAGACCCGCTGCCGCCGGAAGAAGCAGACGGAGACGGGGACGGAGAAGACGACGGGGGCACCAAGCTACCGCCGGCCGCGCCGCTGTCTTCTCCCGTGGACGGTGTTCCGGTGCCCGGGCCGCAACCGGTCAGCAGACCGGCGACGAACAGCGAGACGAACAGGCCGGCAACGGTGCGACGATGGGCTCCCATGGGGGTCGGACGCTACTCTCCATCATCCGGTTCCGCGGAGGCACTCGGATCAACCGGCGTTGTACGCACGTAGCTGCCAGCCTCGGCGCGGATCCAGGTGCAGCTCCACCCAGTGGCAGTTGGAAATGACACCGAGGGTGCGTACGACCGACTCGGGCCAGCCCAGCAACGCGATGACGCCGCGTCGGATGGCGCTACCGTGGCTGGCCACCACGATCGTGCCGCCGGGGGCGGCAGCGCTGACATCCTGCAGGGCGTCCGCCATCCGCTTGCCTACCTCGTCGAGATCCTCCATGCCGAACTCCGGCACCGGAAACCCCGCGCGCCAGCGTTCGCTCGCTTCCGGCCAGCGGGCGGTGATCTCCGGGTTGGTGAGGCCCTGCCACTCGCCGTAGTGGCGCTCCCGAAGCCGGGCGTCGTGGGTGACGCCCAAGCCCGTGATCGCGGCGAGTGCCGCTGCGGTGTCAGCGGCCCGGCGCAGATCGCTGGCGACGATCAGATCCGGGTGCAGTTCGGCGAGCCGAGCGGCCGCCGCCTCCGCCTGCGTGCGGCCGACCTCACTGAGGTCGATGTCCAACTGCCCCTGCACGCGGTCGGCGGCGTTCCAGGCTGTCTGCCCGTGCCGCCACAGCAGCAGACGCGTCACGCCGACCTGTCAGCTTCGCCACCGCCGTTGGCGGCGACAAGATCACGGTCGGCGAACGGGATAGTCGGGCAGTCCTTCCACAGCCGGTCCAGCGCGTAGAACTCGCGCTCCTCGGTGTGCTGCACGTGTACCACGATGTCGACGTAGTCCAGCAGCACCCAGCGACCGGCCCGCTCGCCCTCGCGGCGTACCGGCTTCGCCTTGTCCGGCAGCTCGAGCAGCTTCTCCTCGATGGCATCCACGATCGCGATGACCTGGCGTTCGTTCGGCGCTGACGCGAGCAGGAACACATCGGTGATCACGAGTTGATCGCCCACGTCCAGGATGACGATGTCCTGTGCCTTCTTGTCGGCGGCCGCTTGCGCGGCAGCCAGGGCCAGTTCGCGGGCGCGCTCGTTTGCGGGCACCGGACTCCTCTCGTTGTGACTGTCGGCGGCGGACCGTAGGTGGTCGACCGCCATCGGCGGCCGTCGGCCCCGCCCAAGGTTCAACCTTCTCACGTGTACGCGTGAAGTGCCGCTTCCATCTCTGAGACTTATCGGTACAAATGCCGCTTCGCGATGTATTGCACTACTCCGTCGGGCACCAGATACCACACCGGTTTGCCCTCGGCGACGCGCACACGGCAGTGGGTCGAGGAGATCGCCATCGCGGGCACCTGCACCAGGCTGACCGTGTCGGCGGGCAGATGGGCGTCGCTGAGCTCGAACCCGGGCCGGGTGACGCCGACGAAATGCGCGAGCGAAAAGATCTGGTCGGCGTCCTTCCACGACAGGATCTTCTCCAGCGCGTCGGCGCCGGTGATGAAGTACAGGTCCGCGCTCCAGCCGTACACCTCGCGCAGGTCGCGCAGGGTGTCGACGGTGTACGTCGGCCCCTCCCGGTCGATGTCGACCCGGCTGACCTGGAACCGTGGGTTCGATGCCGTCGCGATGACCGTCATCAGGTACCGGTCCTCAGCCGGGCTGACGGCCACTTCGCCCTTCTGCCACGGCTGCCCGGTGGGCACGAAGACGACCTCGTCGAGCGAGAACCGGTCGGCCACCTCACTCGCGGCGACGAGGTGGCCGTTGTGGATCGGGTCGAACGTGCCGCCCATGATCCCGATACGACGACGAGGTGCTTCCATCCGCGGCATGGTAATCGTTGCGGGTCACCCGCCGGTCAGCGACCGGACGGCCAGCGCGCGCCGCAGATCGGCGGTGCGGTCGAGGACCACCCGGTGCAGCACCGCGGGCAGGCGTGCCCTGTCGAGCAGGCGCTGGGCCGCGTCGGCCGTCGCGGGCGCCACCGCGTACCTCGGGTAGGCCGCGCCCGCCACCTGGCTGACCACCTGCGCGCTGCGCCAGGCGGCCATCGCCGGCATGTCCTCGAAGTACCGCGACACGTACGCCTCGGTCAGGTCCTCCTGCTCGGGGTGCCAGAACCCTTCGGCGAGCGCGAGCAGCGACCGGTTGGACAGCGTTTCGTCCGCCACGATCGCGTTCCAGGCCCGCGCCTTCGCCGCGGGATCGGGCAGCGCCGCCCGGCAGCGCGTCGCGTGCTGGGCACCGTGCGCGCTGCGGTCGCGCTCGCTCTCGTCGTCAATGTCGACCGTGCCGGCCGCGCCGAGAACCACGAGACGCCGCAGCATCGCCCAGCGCAGCTCGGCGTCGATGGCCAGGCCGTCAGGCACGCTCTTGCCGTCCAGCCAACCCCGCAGCGTCTCGACCTCGGCGATGCCCGCACACCGGGCGAGACCGCGCGCGGCGTCCAGTTGCCGGTCGCTGCCCGCGGGCGCGGACGCCAGGATCTCGGCACATGTCCGCGCAAGCGCGTCGAGCGCGGCCGGGCGCTGGGCCGGTGCCAGGTACTGCCCCACCGTGATGTCCGCCGCGAAGCTGATCACCTGGGCGAACAGGGCCGGATCGGTCTCGGCCGGGAGTCCGGCGACGGCCAGTTCCAGGAAGGTGTTCGGGTCTGCGTCGGCGTCGCGGGTGGCCTCCCAGGCGGCGCTCCACAGCAGCGCCCGGGCTACCGGGTCGGCGACCGCCGGCAACAGGCCGGGCAGCGCCGCCAGTTCCGGGTCACTCAAGCGCACCTTCGCGTACGTGAGGTCGTCGTCGTTGGCCAGCAGCAGCGCGGCGGCGGGCCGACCGGCGAGCGCCGGCACCGGGGTGCGCCCGTGGTCCACCGCCGGATCCACCTCCACCTCGACGCGCTCCCGCCGCACCACCCGACCGTCGGCGTCCCGGTCGTACAGGCCGAGAGCGAGCCGGTGCGGGCGTAGCACCGGATGGCTGGGCGGCGCGGTCTGCACGAGGGTGACGGCGGTGTAACGGCCATCGGGGTCGACCGCGGCGACCGGGCGCAGTGTGGTGACACCGCTCTCGCGAAGCCATAGCGCGGCCCAGTCCGACAGGTCCCGGCCACTCGCCTCGCCGAGCGCGGCCAGCAGGTCGGCGAGCGTCGCGTTGCCGTGCCCATGGGCGGCGAAGTACTGCCGCAGGCCGGCGAAGAAGGCCTCGTCGCCCAGGTACGCGCCGAGCTGGCGCAGCGCGGCGGCGCCCTTGGCGTAGGAGATGCCGTCGAAGTTGAGCAGCGCGTCGGCGCTGTCGTCGACCCGCTCGGGGGCGACGGGGTGGGTGGAGGGCCGCTGGTCGGCCGCGTACCCCCAGGTCTTACGGCTGATCACGAAGTCGGTCCAGGTGTCGGTGAAGCGGGTCGCCTCGCCCGCCACCCGCACTCCCAGGTACTCCGCGAACGACTCGTTGAGCCACAGGTCGTCCCACCAGCGCATGGTGACCAGGTCCCCGAACCACATGTGCGCCATCTCGTGCGAGATCACCATGGCGCGGGTGGAGCGCTCCGCCCGGGTGACGGCGGACCGGAACACGAACTCGTCGCGGAACGTCACGC
>JAOPWA010000549.1 GCA_025965915.1 Dactylosporangium sp.
CAAGGCGCACTGGGTTACCTTACGTCGTCCGTCAAGGCGTTGCGATTCCCGTCCGTATCGAAGCGAACCAACTCACTTTTCTCAGCGCTGGCGTCGTTCGCAATTACGTTCCGTGTTTGAAACACGAACCGTCGGTAGGACCAGAAACGGAACAGGGTGCCCAGGACCATCCCGACGACGTTGGCGCTGACGACATCGGCGAGGTGACTGGTGAGCACTGGCCAGGTCCGGCCCAGTAGGTAGTGGCTCACGCCCAGGCAGGCCAGGCCGATGCCCAGGCCGACGACGTTGAAGAAGAAGTAGAGGGCGTACTCGCGATGAAGGCCGGAGCGTGGTCGATCGCGCCAGGTCCAGTACCGGTTGCCGACGAACGCGGCGGTCGCGGAGACGGCGGTCGAGATGGTCTTGGCGAGCAGTGGGTTGATCGCGGCGGACAGGGCGATCAGGATCGCGGTGTCCACGGCGTACGCGATGGCTCCGACGACGCCGAACCTGCCCAGTTCGCGGACCAGGCTCTCGAAGCGGAGGAGTCTCGCGCGCGGGCCGCGCGCCGGGGTAATCCCGTGCACCGGGGTATCTGCTACCGGGGAGGTCGGGACGTCCGTGGTGGGCTGGCCGGGCTCTACGCGGGATGCGCCATGCATCGGACGAGCGTACGACACCCCAAGCCGCTCCGGGCGCAGCTGTGCTCGGCGGGCGCGTCATCGAAGCATATCGATGTGTCTGCCGTCCGCCATTGGCATGCCGTTGTTCGGTGGCTCCCCGCCTTACCTTCAACTATTGCGCGAAACTGCGTAATGACGCGGATAAACGCACCGCATTGCGCGGCGTCCGGCAAAATTTCGATTGCTTGTGCAGTTTTTCACAAGCTGCCGCGATGTCTGGGCCTGCCTGCCGGTTTAACCTGAGGTCAACTTCCCGTACCCCTTTTTCACACCGGTCCACACATCCCCCACGGGGGCTACCGACGCCGTATTCGGGTACGAGGACAGAGTCGACTGCAAGGAGATGAGCGATGAGTGCTCCGGCCACCGTCCCGGGACTCGACCGAGCCCCGACATCCCACCCCCGGCTACTGCGATGGGTACGCGAAGTAGCTGAGCTGACGACTCCCGACCGCGTCGTCTGGTGCGACGGATCCGATGCGGAGTGGCAGCGCCTGACCGACGAACTGGTCGAGGCTGGCACTCTCGTACGCCTCAATGACGAGCGCAAGCCGAACTCCTTCTGGGCACGTACCGACCCTTCCGACGTCGCACGGGTCGAGGAGCGCACGTTCATCTGCTCCGTCGACGAGGCGGATGCCGGGCCGACCAACAACTGGATGGCCCCCGCCGAGATGAAGCGCCTGATGACGGAGCTGTACCGCGGCTGTATGCGCGGTCGCACCATGTACGTCATCCCGTTCTGCATGGGCCCGCTCGACGCCGCCGACCCGATGTTCGGCGTGGAGATCACCGACAGTGCATACGTCGTGGCGAGCATGAAGATAATGACCCGGATGGGCACCAAGGTGCTCGAGGTCATGGGCGACGACGCGGAGTACGTCCCGGCGCTGCACTCGATCGGCGCCCCGCTGGAGCCGGGTGAGTCCGACGCCGCCTGGCCGTGCAGCGAGACCAAGTACATCTCGCAGTTCCCGGAGACCCGCGAGATCTGGAGCTACGGCTCCGGGTACGGCGGCAACTCCCTGCTCGGCAAGAAGTGCTACTCGCTGCGTATCGCGAGCGTGATGGCGCGCGACGAGGGCTGGCTCGCCGAGCACATGCTGATCCTCAAGCTCACCAGCCCCGAGGACAAGGTCCACTACGTCGCCGCCGCGTTCCCGAGCGCCTGCGGCAAGACCAACCTCGCGATGCTGGAGCCCACCATCCCCGGGTGGAAGGTCGAGACGCTCGGCGACGACATCGCCTGGATGCGCTTCGGCACCGACGGCCGCCTCTACGCGGTCAACCCGGAGTATGGGCTGTTCGGCGTCGCTCCCGGCACCGACTGGAAGACCAACCCGAACGCCATGCGTACCCTCGATCGAGGCAACTCGATCTTCACCAACGTCGCGCTGACCGACGACGGCGACATCTGGTGGGAGGGTATGGGTGAGCCGCCGGCGCACCTGACCGACTGGAAGGGCCGCGACTGGACGCCGGAGTCCGACGAGGTGTCGAGCCACCCGAACTCCCGGTTCTGCACGCCGATCACGCAGTGCCCGATCCTCGCCGACGAGTACGAGGACCCGCAGGGCGTGCCGATCTCGGCGATCCTGTTCGGCGGTCGCCGTAAGACCACGATCCCGCTCGTCACCGAGGCCCGCGACTGGACGCACGGCGTCTACATGGGTGCCACGCTGTCCAGTGAGACGACCGCGGCGGCGGTCGGCCAGGTCGGCGTCGTACGCCGCGACCCGATGGCGATGCTGCCGTTCATCGGCTACAACGCCGGGGACTACTTCGCCCACTGGATCGAAATGGGCAAGGGCGCCGGCAACGGAGCGGGGGACCCGTCGCTGCTTCCGAAGATCTTCTACGTCAACTGGTTCCGTCGCGGCGACGATGGCCGCTTCCTGTGGCCCGGCTTCGGCGAGAACTCCCGCGTCCTGAAGTGGGTCGTCGAGCGGCTCGAGGGCAGGGGCGGGGCGGTGGAGACCCCGATCGGGTACGTCCCCACGCCGGGCGCTCTCGACGTGGACGGGCTTGACCTCACCGCCGACGACCTCGCCGAGGTGCTCCGCGTCGACGCCGACGAGTGGCGGGCCGAGATCCCCCAGGTGACGGAGTGGTTCACCAAGTTCGGTGACAAGCTTCCGGGCGTACTCTGGGCTGAACTGGACGCGCTGAAGGCCCGTCTCGGCGTGGAGTAGCGAAAACCGCTACGACAGGCGTCCGGTGCGTTGTGAAGACGACGTGGCGGGCGCCTGTGCCGTTTCCGGTGCGGCTGCGTCGCCGATGGGAAAGGTGACTACTCTGCTCGCCGTGAGCCTGCGTGACCTGATCTACTCGCTGTACGAACGTCGCTTGGCGGCCAAACTGGTCGGCAAGCCGCACCCCTGTCATGTCGGGGTCATGTGCGACGGTAACCGGCGCTGGGCCCGGGAGATGGGCTACATCGATCCCAACGACGGTCACCGCGTCGGCGCGGCCCGTATCCGCGAGCTGTTGCGCTGGTGTGACCAGGCCGAGGTGGAGCACGTCACGCTGTGGCTGCTGTCGACCGACAACCTGAGCCGGCCGGCCAGCGAGCTGGATCCGTTGCTGCAGATCATCGAAAACCTGGCGATGGAGTTGGCCGAGGACGGCAACCCGTGGCGGCTGCAGATGGTGGGCGCGCTCGACATGCTGCCCGCGTCGCTGGCCGAGGCGCTCAAGACCGCCGAGGAGCGCACCATCGGCCGTAGCGGCGGCGCGCAGGTGAACATCGCGGTCGGGTACGGGGGGCGCCGCGAGATCGCCGACGCCGTCCGCTCACTGCTCATCGAGCAGGCGAAGGCGGGGAGGTCGATCGCGCAGGTCGCCGAGACGCTCGAGGTCGACGACATCGCCGAGCACCTGTACACGAAGGGCCAGCCCGACCCGGACCTCATCATCCGTACCAGTGGCGAGCAGCGGATGTCGGGCTTCATGCTGTGGCAGAGCGCCCACTCGGAGTTCTACTTCTGCGATGCGTACTGGCCGGGTTTCCGTCGCGTCGACTTCCTCCGCGCCCTGCGCGACTACGCCAGCCGTCAGCGTCGGTTCGGCTCCTGACGGCGGGGCAGCACCTTCATCGCCTCCCGCAGGAATGCGGGTACGTCCGCCGGCCCGGCGAGGTGCAGGTCGGCGGCGGCCGCCACCTCGGCCCCGGTCTCCGGGTTGCCGACGGCCACCCGTACCCCGAGGAAGTTCGGGTCCGCGGCCTGTCGGGTGGCCAGTGCCCGGAATGCGGCCAGGTCGCCCAGGTCGTCCCCGAAAAACCAAGCGCAGGAGAAGTCCGCGATCTCCTCGGCCACGACGCTGCCTTTGTCGCGCTGGACCGACGGCTTCAGCTCGATCACCATCCGGCCCTCCTGCGCGCGCAGGCCATGCCGGCGGGCCTGCTCCTGCGCCCACGCGTGGACGGTGTCACCCAGGTGGGGGGCCGAGCGGTAATGCAGCGCCACCGACAGCCGCTTGAACTCCACCAGCACCTCGTCAGGCAACTCGCGCTCGGCTCGCCGCGCCAACTCGGCCATCGCGCCGGCCCACGGTAGGGCCGGCGGGTAGGTGATCGTCTCGCCGGGAACGTACTGGCTCTCCAGCCCGTAGAGGCCGTGGAGGGTCAGTGGAATCCCGGGGAAGCGACTGCGCAGAAAGTCCACCGGTCGCGCGGATACCAGGCTCACTCGCCTCACGTGGACGGTCAGGTCGGCGATCGTCTCCAGGACCCCGGGCGCGAGTTGGACGGCGTCGGGGTCGTCCTGGATCGGCGCCAGCGTGCCGTCGAAGTCGAAGAAGAACACGCAGTTGTCCGTGCGCGCTGCCGTGGCCGAGAGCGCCGCGGCGGCGGACAGGGACTGCCCTTCGGGGTGGCTGGGCGTGGCCCGCCGGCCGAAGTGGTCGTGGGCCGTGTCGAGGGGTGGCATACCTTCAGCCTAGGAGTGCGTAATGAGCCAACACCTCCCATCCCGGATGAGTGAGTGATGAACCACCGGTGTGTTACAGCTAGCCGAAACCGCGGCGGCCGCCTACCTTCTCAGGTGTGGGCCGGGGTCTTCCCGGACCACCCGGGAGGCCCGGAACTGCGCGCAAGCTGCCACGGGGCCAACACCCGCCCCCGTGCCGGGCATCGGATGGCTGCCGAACGTGGGCGCCGGGGTGACGCCCACCGGGAGTTGCCTCGTGACCGAGCGTTCACGTCCCGCCAAGAGCACGTCCACCTCGTCGACCGGCCGCAGGTCGGACTCGACCAGTCGGTCCCGCGCCTCCCGCCGCACGGCGGCCGCGGGCCCCGACGACGAGGGTGGCCCAACGCGGCGCACAATTGTTCTCGATACGTCCGTCCTGCTGTCCGACCCCGGTGCGTATCTGCGCTTCGCCGAGCACGAGGTGGTCATCCCGCTGGTGGTGATCTCCGAACTGGAGGGCAAGCGCAACCATCCCGAACTCGGCTACTTCGCCCGCCGGTCGCTGCGTTTCCTCGACGAGTTGCGAATCAAGCATGGGCGGCTCGACGAGGCGCTGCCGGTGACCGAGGTGGGCGGCACGCTACGGGTGGAGCTCAACCATGCCGACCCGGAAATCCTGCCGTACGGCTTCCGGTCGGAGTCCAACGACGCCCGGATCCTGTCCGTCGCGCTCGGTCTCGCCCGCGAGGGAGCCGACGTGACCTTGGTCACGAAGGACATGCCGCTGCGGGTCAAGGCGGCCTCGGTGGGGTTGGCGACCGACGAGTACCGCCACGGCCAGGCGGCCGACCCGACCTGGACCGGCATGGCGGAAATGGAGGTCTCCGCCGAGCAGGTGGCCCGGTTGTACGCGGGCGAGGCGGTCGAGTTGGACGGCGTCGGGGACCTGTCCTGCCACACGGGGCTGGTTCTCCAGTCGAGCAACGGATCGGCACTGGGCCGCATCGGCCCGGACAAGTCGGTGCGACTGGTACGCGGTGACCGGGAGGCGTTCGGGGTCCGTGGACGCTCCGCGGAGCAGCGCATCGCGCTGGACGTGCTGCTGGACGACTCGATCGGGATCGTGTCGCTGGGTGGGCGCGCGGGCACCGGCAAGTCGGCCCTTGCGTTGTGCGCCGGGCTCGAGCAGGTGATGGAGCGGCGCAAGCACAAGAAGGTCATCGTCTTCCGGCCGCTGTACGCGGTGGGCGGTCAGGAGTTGGGCTACCTGCCGGGCAATGAGACGGAGAAGATGTCGCCGTGGGGTCAGGCCGTGTACGACACCCTCGGGGCGCTGGTGCACGACAACGTCATGGAGGAGGTCGCCGCGAGGGGGATGCTCGAAGTACTCCCCTTGACGCACATCCGCGGGCGTAGCCTGCACGACGCGTTCGTGATCGTGGACGAGGCCCAGTCGCTGGAGCGGGGTGTGCTGCTGACCGTGCTCTCCCGCATCGGCCAGAACTCCCGGGTGGTGCTCACGCACGACGTGGCCCAGCGGGACAACCTGCGGGTGGGGCGCCACGACGGGATCGCGGCGGTCATCGAGGTGTTGAAGGGCCATCCGATATTCGCCCATGTGACCCTGACCCGGTCGGAGCGCTCGCCCATCGCCGAGGTGGTCACCGATCTGCTGGAGGATTTGCCGTTTGAGCGGTAATTTAGCAGGCTCTGGTCCGTGAGGTAGGTCACAAGCCAGCCTTCGGGATTAGCCCTCCAGCCTGATCTAGGCCAGGGTAGCCGTCGGGTGCGCGACATCGATCCTTGGTGATTGTGGCTCCTGCGGGGTCGCCCGATCGGTCGCCAGACGGGATCCGCCCGTCCCACCGTGGCGGCGCCCCGCGGAGCTACGCCAGCGGTAGCGTGCCCGGTAGTTGTCCCCGACGAAGGGAACCGTTCGTGGTCCGGCTGTGGCACCGGGTCGGTGGCTTTCGGATGCTCTCTGCCGCTGTGCTCGTTCTGGGCGTGGTGGCCGGGGCCCAGGTGAGCGCCGCCCGCCAGTCCGAGCAACGGATGCTTCGAGCGGCCCACACCGCTCAGTCCGAGCGTGATGACCAGCGGGTGATGGCGGCCGAGCGGCAGCGTGCCTCCGCCGTCTCCCGGGCGGCCCAGCGTGAGGCGCAGGCCAAGGCGGATGCCGCCGCGTCCGCAGCGGCCGACCAGGTGAAGGTCGCCCAGGAGGCCACCCGCCGCAAGGGGCAGGTGAAGCCGAGCCCGAGCGCCAGCGCCAGCGCGTCCGCCAAGCCGTCGCCGCCGCCGTTCGGGCCGATCCCCGCCTCCTGCTCGGAGTACACGGGGAATGTCGCGATCGGGTGCGCGCTCATGCTGGAGGCGGGTCACGGGCTCGACCAGATGCCATGCCTGAAGAACCTGTGGATGAAGGAGAGCGGCTGGAAGGAGACCGCGGGAAGGCCCGGGGCGGCCTACGGCATCCCCCAATCTCTCCCCGGCTCGAAGATGGCCGTGTACGGAGCCGACTGGCAGACCAACCCGGCCACCCAGATCAAATGGGGCCTCAACTACATCAAGACCAAGTACAAGACCCCTTGTGGTGCCTGGTCCAACTTTCAGGCCAGGGGCTACTACTGACGAGTCGCCAAACGGGGAGCGGGCAGCCTTGCCGCTCCCCGTTTCCATTTATGCCGGCGGATCACCGCGCCGCTGTAGCGGCACGACTGCGGAACTGGTAACACGGATTACGTGACGACAGAGGACACAACCACGTCGGTCTTCCCGTCCCCGGAACGCGACCCGAGACGGTTCGGCGGTGACGCGTTCTACTCCTCGATCGGTCGCGCGTTCGTGGCCATGT
>JAOPWA010000611.1 GCA_025965915.1 Dactylosporangium sp.
GGGCTTGGATGTGCAGGCCGACGGCGGCACGCACGTCGCCTCGACCAAGCAGGTCGGTGGAGTCCAGGTGGTCAAGGTGGAGAGCAAGGGAAAGGCGAACCGGAGGGTACGGGTACGGCTGACCGACTGAGCGTGACGCGCCCCGCCCACCGGCCGCCCGGGCTCGATCGGTGCGGTAGAGCCCGGGCGCGGTGCGGCATCACCGCCGGGGGCGGCAGTGTCACGCCGGTCTTACTTGGCGCCACCGAGCGTGCAGAGCTTGTCGAACTCGTTGCCGTGAGCCTGCATCTTCTCCTCAAGGCCCGCGGACGGCTGGGTACCCGTGTTGAGGGCCTGCAGGAGTTGGCTGTAGTCGTCCGAGACCGCTTTCGCCGCGTTGCGCACGTTGTTGTGCTTGGCCTTCGCGGCAGCGGAGTTGAGCCCGTCGATCGTGGACTGCAGCCCTTCCTTCAAGGTGGCCGGGTCGGACGACGACGTCTTGCTCTCATTGTCGAGGAGAGCAGTCTTGCCGGTGGTGCAACCCGGGTCCGCGATGGTGGTGACGTTCTTGCCTACGGTAGCCATGGCCACGACGACGAAGGTCACTCCGATCGCGATTGCGAGCAGCGAGACGATGATGCCGGTGATCGCCAGGCCCTTGCCCTTCTGGCGACGCTTATTGACCTGGATGAGCCCGATGAGGCTGAGGATGAAGCCGATCGGGGCGATCACGAACGCGAGGATGAGGCCGGCGATGGCGAGGCCGTTCGTGCCCTGCTCCGGCGCCGGCGCTGGTGCGCCGAGAGAGGGATCGGCGGCCGGCGCGGCGGGACCAGCGTGCGGAGCGGTGGGCCCGCTAGCGTGCGGAGCGCTGGGTTCGGACGTTTCCGAGGTAAGCGACATTTTGCTGTTCCGTCCAAGTAATTGATAGCCAACGAAGGAGCAGGTTACTGACCGGTCGAATGCGATGGTTGCCTCGTACCCGGATCGTGATAAATGGGCCAACGCTAGGCAGGCCAACCAGAGGGTCCGGATGTCCCCACCGACTAGGCTGCCGCCGTGGCTATCCCGGTGCGACAGCAGAATCCCCTGTCGGAGTTCTTCACGGGTTCGAGTCTGCTCTTCCGCGGACTCGGCCTGGTCGTGCGCAGCCCGCGCCTGCTGCTGCTCGGCCTCGTACCGGGGGTCATCTCGTTCGCGCTCGTGCTGACCGCGTTGGGAATCCTGCTGTACTTCGTCAGAGACGTCGCCACCGTCCTGACCTGGTTCGCCGACGGCTGGTCGGAGGTGGTGCGCGAAGGCTTCCGCTGGTTGGTCGCGTTCGCTGTCGCCGCAGTCGGAATCATCCTCGCGGTGGTCACGTTCACGGCGCTGACGCTCACCATCGGGGACCCGTTCTATGAGGCGATCTCGAAGCGGGTCGACGACCGGTTCGGCGGTGTGTCGGAGGTCGAGGTGCCGTGGCACCGCACCTTCGTGTGGAATCTGGCCGACTCGCTGCGGCTGCTCCTGTTGTCGCTGCTCACGAGCCTGGTGCTGTTCGTACTCGGTCTCATTCCGGGCGTCGGCCAAACGGTGGTCCCCGTCATCGGCGCGGTCATCGGTGGATGGCTGCTCGCGGTGGAGATCGCCGGGGTGCCGTTCAACCGCCGGGGGCTGCGCCTGCGCGACCGGCGCCGACTGCTGCGCGCCAACCGGGCGCTGACGCTCGGCTTCGGCGTACCCGTATTCATGGCTTTTCTCGTGCCCTTCGTCGCGGTGCTGGTGATGCCCGCGGCGGTGGCCGGCTCCACCCTGCTGACCCGGCGGGTGCTGGGACAGCCGTTCCAGACCGAGAGGGAGTTGGTCGGCTGAGTCAGCCGGTGCGAAGGGCAGCCAGGAGAGTCTCGTCGCCGGCGGTGTCGAGCACGTCGAACGGCACCCGACCGTAGAGCGCGAGCAGCAGATCGCTGGCCGTTCCGATGGCGACGGCGCGCTCGTTGTGAGGGTGGTGATCGAGGAGGGTGTCGGTGTCGAGGAGCGCTAGCCCCTCGCCGCGCAGCCGCACATTCCACACCTCGGCGACATCGGTGGCGCGCAGCGCGACGACGCCGTAACGGTCGATGGGCCCCCGCCGCTTGCCCGCCGACAGCCAGGTGTCGAGCACTTCGGTGATGCCGTCGGCGGCGAGCTTAGCCTCGATCGGCTCGTTGAGGGCGACTGCCATCTGGGCGTCCCACCGGTGCACGGCCGTCTCGTGGGCCATCCGGCGGTGCCAGAATTCGGCCGTCTTCGTCTGTGGTGCCCAGTTCCACGCGGGCAGGGATGGGTCGAGCCAATCGAGTAGTTTGAGCAGCGTGGCGTACTGCTCGTCCCACCAGGCCAGGACGGCGGCGCCGGTGGGCGCGTCGCTACGGTCAGGCTGACCCGGATGGCTGGTCACGCCGCGGTTGACGTGCTCGGTGACCCACCGGTAAGTGCCCGCCACGTGGCGCACGAGATCTTCAACGGTCCAATCGGGACAGCTTGGCACCGGCGCCGCGAGCGCGCCGTCGTGGCCGACGGCAGTGCGAAAGGCGGCTCCTTCGGCGCGCAGGCCGGCCACCCAGAAATCTTTGTTGAAGTGCGGCTTACTCATCCCCATCCCCTCCACACCATCAAACGGCCGCGCCGGTGGGATGTCCCGCTGGCTTCAGCCTAGGGTGAAACATGTGTCCGAACGTACTCATCACGCCATGCTCGACTCGTATACCACGCTGCGCCTGGGCGGTCCTGCCGCGGAACTGATCGAGGCGTCGAGTGCCGAGGAGATCGTCGCTGCTCTCCAGAAGGCCGACGCGACCAACCACGCCCCTGATGATGCCGTCATATCGGCATTCGTGCTCGCTGGCGGCAGCAATGTCGTGGTGGCGGATGCCGGGTTCCCGGGAATAGTGGTCCTGCTGCGTAATCGCGGGTTCAGTGTGCGCCGCGAGGGCGAGCGGGCGATCGTACGCGTCGAAGCCGGCCAACAATGGGACGAATTGGTCGCATCCACTCTGTCTGAGGGGCTGGCCGGGCTGGAGTGCCTGTCCGGCATCCCGGGTTCCGCCGGTGCCACACCCATCCAGAACGTCGGGGCGTACGGCCAGGAGGTCGCCGAGACGATTACAGCGGTGCGGGTCTACGACCGTCATGCCGGCGAGATCGTGACCATTGGGCCGGATGAGTGCTGTTTTGGCTACCGGAAGAGCATTTTCAAACACAATCCCCGTTTCGTTGTACTCTCAGTTGATTTCTCGCTCGCGGTGTCAACACGATCAATGCCTATTCGGTACGCGGAATTGGCGCGCGTCCTCGGTGTCGCGCCGGGGGAGCGGGCGGAGTTGACCCGGGTACGCGAAGCCGTGCTGGCCCTGCGGGCGGGGAAGGGGATGGTCCTCGACGCGGCCGACCCGGACACGTACTCGGTGGGCTCCTTCTTCACCAACCCGGTGCTGACGGGTGACGAGTACGTGGCGCTGCGGGGCCGCGTCAGCGTCGAGCCGCCGGCCTGGCCCGCCCCTGATGGCTCCGTCAAGGTCAGTGCCGCCTGGCTGATCGAGCGCGCCGGCTTCGCCAAGGGGTACGCGGACGTCGGCGCCGGCGTGGGTATCTCCACCAAGCACACGCTCGCGCTGACCAACCGCGGCACCGGCACGACATCCGCCCTGCTGGATCTGGCGCGCGAAATCCGCGACGGCGTGCGGTACCGGTTCGGAGTCGTGCTCCACCCCGAACCGGTACTGATCAACTGCTCTCTTTGACGCCCCACCCTTCATGGGGAGAGGGCGGACCATGCGAGCGTGAGCTCGCCGAGGCGCCACCGCGCTGGCCGGTCGAGCACCGGCCAGCCCGCCGCGCATACCGCCTCGACGCTACGACGCCACCGCTGACGGGGGCCGAAGGATGAGTAGGGGGCGTTGACGCGCCACGCTTCGTCCAGTGCCTGCAGCAGAGCGTGTACGCCCTCGCCGGGCACGTTGTGGTGGATGAGGGCCTTGGGCAGCCGTTCGGCCAGCGTGGCCGGGGTGTCCAGGGCAGACAGCGAGGCGGCGAGGGTCAGGCTGCGCGGCCCTTCGGCGTCCAGCGTCACCCAGGTGGCCAGGCGCCCCAACTCGTCGCACGTACCCTCGACCAGTACGCCTCCCGGCGCGAGCCGCTGCCGCATCGCCGACCAGGCACCACCCACTTCGGACTCGTCGTACTGGCGGAGCACGTTCATCGCGCGCACCACGACCGGCCGCAGCCCGGCCAGTTCGAAGCCGCCGCGCCGGAACTCGAGAGCCGGTGGGTCGGCGGCCGGCGCCGCGGCGGCGACCCGCGCGGGATCGATCTCGAGCCCGACGACCCGTATGTCCGGCCGCACGACGGCCAGCCGGGAGCGCAGCTCGACCGTCGTGACCGGACTCGCGCCGTACCCCAGATCCACCACGAGCGGATCGTCGGCTCCCCGCAGCAGGCCGCCCAGGTGTACCGCGATCCAGTTGTCGACGCGGCGCAGCCTGTTGGGATTGGTGGTACCGCGGGTGGCAGTGCCCAGATGCCGGGTCATCACTCCACCCGGTGCACCTTGTACTGGGCGGCCTGGGCGAGTGGGCGGACCACGAGCCGGTCGATGTTGACGTGGTGGGGGAGGGTCGCGCTCCACGCCACACACTCGGCGATGTCCTCGGCCACCAGCGGCTCGGCCACCCCCCGGTAGACCGCCTCCGCCTTCTCGGCGTCCCCTCCGAAGCGGGCCAGCGCGAACTCGTCGGTCTTCACCATGCCGGGATCGATCTCGATAACGCGTACCGGCCGGCCGCACAGCTCCAGTCGCAGCGTCTCGGCGACGGCGGTCGTGGCGTGCTTGGCTGCCGTGTACCCACCCCCGCCCTCGTAGACGATGAGGCCCGCGGTCGAGCTCATGATGACGATGCTGCCCGCGCCGGACGCCTCCAGGGCGGGCAGGAGCGCCTTCGTGACCCGTACCGCGCCGAGGACGTTCACCTCGTACATCCACTGCCAGTCGGCGATGTCCGCCGCTTCCACGTAGTCGCTGCCGCGTGCTCCGCCGGCGTTGTTGACCAGGAGTTCCAGCTGTCCCGGCAGGCCCGCGACCGTGTCGGCGAGCGCGTTCACCTGCGCGTCGTCGGTGAGGTCGACCGGCACCGAGGTGGCGTTCCCGCCGGCGTCGGTGATCTCTTTGACCAGGGCATCGAGGCGGTCGGCCCGGCGAGCGGCCGCCACGACGTGGAACCCGACGGCGGCGAGCCGCCGGGCGGTGGCCGCTCCGATCCCGCTGGAGGCTCCGGTGACTACGGCGATCCTCTGTGACATGTACCGATCCTCCCGCCAACCGCATCTTCCCCAGAACCGGGGGTACACGAAGGGTTGTCATGGGCCCTGGGAAGATAGAGCACGCCCCGGTGTGTTGATCGGGGCAGTTGTGTGGAGCGGCACGGGCGATGACAGAAGGAGTACATGTGGCGCGGGTAGATTCGCTACACAACTTCGGTCCATGCCGCCGACCGGCGCGCTCCGGGCTGCCCCGGCGGGTGGCGACGCTCTCGGTTCACACCTCGCCGCTCGAGCAGCCGGGCACCGGTGACGCCGGTGGGATGAACGTCTATATCGTCGAGGTGGCCAAGCGGGTGGCCCAGGCCGGCGTCGAGGTCGAGATCTTCACTCGTGCCACCGCCAGCGACCTGCCGCCGGTGGTGGAGATGGCGCCCGGAGTGCTCGTCCGACATGTGACCTCCGGTCCGTTCGAGGGGCTGGCGAAGGAGGAGCTTCCGGCGCAACTGTGTGCGTTCACGACCGGAGTTCTGCGCGCCGAGGCTGCCCAGGCTCCCGGCTGGTACGACCTCGTTCATTCCCATTACTGGTTGTCGGGGCAGGTCGGGTGGCTGACCAAGGACCGCTGGGGGGTGCCTTTCGTGCACACCGCCCATACCTTGGCGAAGGTGAAGAACCTGCTCCTGGCCGCCGGGGACACACCCGAGCCGAAGGCCCGCGTGATCGGCGAGGAACAGGTCGTGGCCGAGGCCGACTGGCTGATCGCCAACACACCGACCGAGGCCCGCGAGCTGATCGATCTCTACGGCGCCGACCTCGACCGGGTCGCCGTCGTCGAGCCCGGCGTGGATCTCGACCGGTTCTGCCCACCCGCGGCCGGCAGCGAGGACGCGGCTCGGCTTGCCGCCCGGCGCCGGTTCGGGCTGGCCCCGGACGCGCATGTGGTGGCGTTCGTCGGGCGCATCCAGCCGCTCAAGGCACCTGACGTGCTGCTACGTGCGGCCGCCGAGTTACGAACCCAGGACCCCGAGACGGCCCGGCGGCTGGTGGTCGCCGTCTGCGGTGGCCCGAGCGGCAGCGGCCTGGAACGGCCCGCGGCGCTGATGGAATTAGCCGCTGGCCTGGGCATCTCCGACGCGGTCAGGTTCCTGCCGCCGCAGCCCGGTGACGCGCTGGCCGACCTGTACCGCGCCGCCGACCTCGTCGCTGTACCCAGCTACAACGAATCGTTCGGACTGGTCGCGCTGGAAGCACAGGCGTGCGGCACGCCGGTCGTCGCCGCGGCGGTGGGTGGGTTGGTCACGGCGGTGCGTGACGGCGTGTCCGGCGTGCTGGTCGACGGCCACGACCCGGTCGACTGGGCCCATGCGATCGGGCGCCTGCTGCGCGCCCCCGGTGAACGGGCCCGGCTCGCGCAAGGCGCGGTGGCGCATGCCCGCAACTTCTCCTGGAACCGCACCGCCTGCGGTTTGCTCGCCATCTACCGGGAGGCGCTGAGCGAGCACCGCGCGCGCCATGTGGCGGCCTCGTCGGCAGGAGTGTGCTCATGAGCGACGAGCGGAAGCGGATCAGCGCGCTGATCGAGTCCGTCTGCGCCGAGCGTGAGGTCCCGGTCGACCGCACTGGCGAGCACTCCTTCGCGGTGACACTGCCCGGCGCGCACAAGCTGAAGACGATCTGCAATCTCATCGTCGGCGAGCACGCGCTGCGGATCGAGGCGTTTGTGATGCGCCAGCCCGACGAGAACCGCGAGCAGTTGTGGGCGTGGCTATTGAAGCGAAATGCCCGAATGTATGGCGTGGCGTTCGCGATCGACGACGTCGGTGACGTATATCTGACCGGCCGGGTTTCACTGCCGGCGATCACGCCCGACGAAATTGATCGACTGCTCGGCTCGGTGCTCACGTACGCGGACGAGAGCTTCGACCCGATGCTCGAGATCGGATTCGGCGCGGCGATCCGCCGTGAGTGGGCGTGGCGGGTCAAGCGCGGTGAACCGCTGGACAACCTGCGCGCCTTCGAGCATTTCGTCAAACGTATGAATTGAAGTAAGCCCGTGGCCGAGGTCCAGCACTTCGACTGAAACGGCCGCCGGGCCGGCAGCGCGGACATGGGAGTGTGCCGCCCGCCATGGGCGGTGTTACCGTCCCGGGATGGCTGGACCCCTTACCGGACTACGTGTTGTCGAGATGGCTGGGATGGGTCCGGGGCCGTTCGCCGGCATGTTGCTGGCGGATCTGGGCGCCGAAGTGCTCCGCGTCGACCGGCCGGGTGTTCATGCCCACCCCGGTGACCCGCGCCATGATGTGCTGGGCCGCGGCAAGCGGTCGGTGGCCCTGGACCTGAAGCGACCGCGGGCCGCGGAGGTCGTCCGGCGCCTGGCCGCCCGCGCCGACGTGTTGATCGAAGGTTTCCGGCCGGGAGTCGCCGAGCGCCTGGGGATCGGTCCGCAGGACTGCCAGGCGGTCAACCCGGGCCTGGTGTACGGGCGGATGACCGGGTGGGGGCAGGACGGCCCGCTCGCAGGCACCGCCGGCCACGACATCACCTATCTCGCGCTCTCGGGTGTCCTGCACGCCATCGGGCCTGCGGACGGGCCGCCGGTGCCTCCGCTCAACCTGCTGGGCGACTACGGCGGCGGCGGGATGCTGCTCGCGTTCGGCGTCCTGGCAGCAGCGTGGAGCGCGCGCCGAACCGGCGCCGGCCAGGTGGTCGACGCGTCCATCGTGGACGGCGCCGCGCTGCTCGCAGCCCAGGTGCACGGCCTCCTGCATCAAGGCATGTGGGCCGACCGGCGCGGTGCCAACCTGCTCGACGGTGCCGCCCCGAACTACGGCGTCTACACCACGGCGGACGGCCGCCACCTCGCGGTCGGGCCGCTGGAGCCGAAGTTCTGGGCAGAGTTCGCCGCGCGAGCCGACGTGGACGGCGATCCATATGACCCCGCCGGCTGGCCGGCGCTGCGCGCGCGGATCGCCGAGCGGATCGCCACCCGTACCCGTGCCGAATGGCTGGCCATCTTCGACGACTCGGACGCCTGTGTGGCGCCGGTGCTCTCGCTGTCCGAGGCGGCCTCCGCCGGCCACCCTCATCTCGCCGCGCGCGGCACCTTCGTCGAGTCGCACGGGGTGACCCAGCCCGCGCCGGCGCCGCGGTTCTCCGCCACGCCGGCCACGCTGACCTCGCCGCCGCCCTATCCCGGCGAGCACACCCGGCAGGCGCTGGCCGACTGGGGCGTCGATGACGTCGACGCGCTGGTCGACTCGAAAGTGGCAATCCAGGCGTGAGCCCTTGTTCGGTTGAGATATAGACCATAGCCTCTCAGTCAACTTTCCTAATAGTGGATCCGTGCTGGGAGGCGCCATGGCTACGGCAGGACGCTCACGGTTACGTACGGCACTGGCGGCGGGGATGCTCGCCGCGGGCACCGGGGCCGCGGCTCTGGTCGCCCCACCGGCGGCGAACGCCGATCCACAAGCGGCGAAGACCTCGTCGATGCGGGACGTGGTGCCGGCCCCGGTGACCGTCAAACCCGCCGCTGACACGACCTTCACGCTCACCTCCGGTACCAAGGTCTTCACCTCGGCCGGCGCCCGCGACGTCGGCGGTTATCTCGCGGGCATCCTGCGCCGCTCGACCGGGTACCGGTTGCCGGTGGTCGACGTGCCCGACGATGCGCCCGACCGGGCGTCCGCCAAGGGCATCTCGTTGCTGCTCGCCGGCGCCGACCCGAGCGTCGGCGACCAGGGGTACCAGCTCGACGTCACCGCTAAGGCCGTCGTGATCCGGGCGCAGCGCCCGGCCGGCCTGTTCGCCGGCGTGCAGACCCTGCGCCAGCTCCTGCCGGCGGAGATCGAGAGCGCCACCGTACGCAAAGGTCCGTGGGTCATCGGTGGCGGGCAGATAGTCGACCGCCCGCGCCTGGCCTACCGCGGCGCGATGCTCGACGTGGCCCGCCACTTTCACCCGGTGGAGACGGTCCTGCGTTACATCGATGAGCTTGCCCTGTACAAGGTGAACTACCTGCACCTTCACCTGACCGACGACCAGGGCTGGCGGATCGCGATCGACAGCTGGCCGCGGCTGGCCACCTACGGCGGCAGCACCCAGGTCGGCGGTGGCGTGGGTGGGTACTACACCAAGGCCGACTACGCGGCGATCGTCGCGTACGCGGAGTCCCGCTACATCACCGTCGTGCCCGAGGTCGACATGCCGGGGCACGTCAACGCCGCGCTCGCCTCGTACGCCGAGTTGAGCTGCGACGGCAAGGCCCCGCCGCTGTACACGGGCATCGCCGTCGGCTTCAGCTCGCTGTGCGCGGACAAGGAGATCACGTACAAGTTCATCGACGACGTGCTCGGTGAGCTGGCCGCGCTGACGCCCGGGCCCTACCTGCACGTCGGCGGGGACGAGGCGCACTCCACCAAGCCGGCCGACTATGCCGCGATGATGAACCGGGTCCAGAAGATCGTGGCCGACCACGGCAAGTCGGTGCTGGCCTGGCACCAGGTCGTGGGCGCGACGCCGCTGCCGTCCACGGTCGCCCAGTACTGGGGCACCACCCCGTCTTCGCCGGAGGTCGCCGCGGCGGCGAAGACGGGCACGAAGATCCTGCTGTCGCCGGCGAACAAGGCGTACCTGGACATGAAGTACGACGCGAACACGCCGCTGGGTTTGAGGTGGGCCGGGTACGTCGAGGTGAAGGACGCCTACGACTGGGATCCGGGCGCGTACATCAACGACGTCGACGCCTCGTCGGTCCTGGGGGTCGAGGCTCCGCTGTGGACCGAGACGATCGTGACGCTGCGCGACATCGAGTACATGGCGGTCCCGCGGCTGCCGGCCATCGCCGAGCTGGGATGGTCGCCGGCGTCGAGCCACGACTGGACCGCGTTCCGGACCCGGCTGGGTTCGCAGGGGCCGCGATGGACGGCGCAGGGCATCAACTTCTACCGCTCGCCCCAGGTCCCCTGGGCTTCCTGAGCTGTTTCATGATCACGGAGCGTTCGAGGTGCTATAGGCCCTCGAACTCTCCGTGATCACGGGGGAGACCCGGCGTTCGCGCGCCGGGGACGCGAGAAGGTGGCCGGCGGCCGCGAGGACGCCGGCCAGCCCGCACAGCGCCCAGTGCCAGTTGCCCAGGTGTTGCAGGCTCCAGCCGCCCAGGGCCGGGGCGACGAACCCGGCCGCCGGGAACGTCAGGTAGAACACGGCCTGGTAACGCCCGCGCAGTTCGGGCGGGGACAGGTCAGCGTTGATCTGGGCGTTCGGGGGAGCGGCGAGCATCGAGCCGACCGTCCACACGGTCGCGGCCGCGAGGTACGCCGGCAGCGCGTGGGCCAGGCCTACCGCGCCGATGCCGAGGCCGACCACCGCGGCCGAGACCGCCAGCACATGGCCCTTCAGGCGCCCGGAGATCAGTCGGGGCACGAACAACTGCCCCAGTACGATCAGCGCCCCCGCGAACGCTGCGACCAGCCCGTACGCCGACGGACGCAGCCCGTCCGCGTGCATGGCGAGCGGGAGGATCGTCGAGGTCTGCATGGTGAGGACCGCCAGGACGAACGTCAGCCCGACGAACGCCAGGAAGATCCGGTCGGTGAGCGCGGTGCGCAGGCCGCCGGGCGGTGTGGCGTCGGAGCGCTCGGGGGCGCCGCCGCGGGTCTCCGGTACCCGCAGCAGCAGGATCACGAACGTGACCAGCGTGGCCGCCGCGTCCAGGACGAACAGCAGCGTGAAGCTGATCTCGGCAACGATGCCGGCGAGCAGCGACGCGCCCGCCATGCCGAGGTTGAACGCCCAGAACTGCAGGTTGAACGCGCGGGTGCGATCGGGCTCGGGTACGACGTCGACGATCGCGGCCACGAACGCGGGGCCGGCCATCGACTGGGCGAAGCCGATCAGCGCCGTGACCACCGCGATCAGCGGGAGCCAGTGGGAAAAGGCCAGGCCGAGCATCAGTACGGCCGCGGCGGCGTGACAGGTGAGCAGCGTCGAGCGGCGGCCCCATCGGTCGGCCAGTACCCCGCCGGTCAGTACACCGAGAACCCCGCCGACGCCGTGCGCGCCGACGACCAGGCCGGCGCTCGCGGGGGACAGGCCCCGGGCGGTCGTCAGGTACAGCGACAGGAAGAGCACCGCGAAGCCGCCGAGCCGGTTGATCAGCATGCCGGCCCAGAGGTACCAGTAGGTGCCGGGCAGTCCGCCCACGTTGGCCCGGTACCAGCGCCGCAACGGAACTCCTTCAGTTAGGGTTGCTAACAGCTAGATCGTAGCCAGTGTCTCGTCGCGTACCTGAGGGGCCGCCGCTGTGACTCGCAGCTCATCGGCGCGCCGCTCGCGCGCGGATGCGGCGGCGAGGTTCCACGCCCCCGCGATCAGGCCGAGTGCGAGGCAGCCGCCCCACAGCGCGGCGGCACCCGCCTCCTGCTGCACAAATCCACCGAGTACCGGCGCCACGAAGCTGGCCACCTGCCAGGAGAGGCTGTACACGCCCTGGTAGCGCCCCCGCATTGAGGCCGGCGACAGTTCCGCGAGGAGCGTCGCGTTGGAGGGTGCGTTGAGCATCTCGCCGAGGGTCCAGACCACGACCGTCGCCGCGTACCAGACCGGAGCGCCGGCGAAGGCGGTCAGGCCGAACCCGAGGCCCATCACGACGGCGGACACGGCGAGTACCCGGGCGGGGCGGCGGCCGCGCAGCAGACGGGTCATGAAGATCTGGCCGACGACGATGAGGATGCCGTTGAGCGCGATCACCAGGCCGAAGATCCGGCTCGACAGTCCGTCTTCGCGCATCGCGATCGGCAGCATCGACGCGTGCTGCATCAACACCACCATGACGAGCAGGTTGCAGACGACGAAGCCGAGGAAGACGCGGTCGGAGAGGACCGTGCGTAGGTTGCCCGCCTGCTCCTTGGTGCCCGCTGGGATGGCGGGTCGGGTTTCGCGCACCTTGACCGCGATCAGGGTCGCCGCGGCCGCGGTGGTTGCCGCGTCGAGGACGAACAGCAGCAGGTAACCCGCCTGCGCGGCGACCCCGGCGAGGATCGCCGCCGCGGCGAAGCCGAGGTTGACCGCCCAGAAGTAGGCGGAGAAGGCCCGCATGCGGTCGGCGTCGGGAACGATGTCGGCGATCATCGCGCCCAGCGGCGGGCGGGCGGCCTCGGCGGCCAGCCCGAGCGCTGTCGCCGCCACCGTGATCGTCAGCGGTTGGCTGGCGAGTCCGAGTGCCACCATGAGGACCGAGCTGGTGCCGAGCGACAACAGCGCCGTCGGGCGGCGTCCCCAGCGGTCGGTCAGGAGTCCGCCGATCGTCACGCCGACCGCGCCGCCGACACCGTAGAGCCCAACCACCAGACCCGCCGCGGCCGGGGAGAAGTGACGCTCGACGGTCAGGTAGAGCGCCAGGAAGATGATGACGAAGCTGCCGGCGCGGTTGATCAGCGTGGCGGTCCAGAGCGCCCAGAACTGGCCGGGGAGCCCGCCTGCCGTATCGCGAGCCACTCGCCGTAGCCGTTCCATGTCCCGCCCCCCGGTAATGCCCGCACGGCATTGCGGTGCCTTACACGATAGGTTGATCTCCGGTTCGGCCGACACCGATTTACGCGTGTCCGCCGTCACGGTGCCGGGTGCTCCGTCGTCACGGTCCCGGGTGCTCGGTCGTCACGGTGCCGGGTGCTCGGTCGTCGGCCGGCTGGGTACGCGAAGATGTGGGGCATGAGCGAAGTCGGGACGCTGGTGCTGCTGCGCCACGGCGAGAGCGAGTGGAACGCCAAGAATCTGTTTACCGG
>JAOPWA010000613.1 GCA_025965915.1 Dactylosporangium sp.
GCAGCTCACCCTAGATCCAAACGAGACACGGTCTTATTGTCCCGCACACCAACCACATCGTCCCGCACACCAACCACGGCCGACCGTGCGGCATGACGACGCGGATGCGCACAGCGATTCCGGGACAGGCGGGGCAGCGGCCGGGTCGGTGTGTGGTTCGCGCCAGAATGGGGGTTGGTGGCGGGTTCGCGGGTGAGAGTGGGCGCTGGGTCTGGCGTGGCGCTGGGTCTGGAGTGGCGCTGGTCCGGCGTGGCGCTGGACTGGCGTGGCTCCGGGACGCCCCGTAAGTCCGCATCCGTCAAACGCTGACAGGACAACGAAATCGCAGGATGCCGGCGGGTGAACACGGAGCACCCAGCCTTCCCATAATATTCATAGAGACCTATGTTCTGTTTGCCTCTGGCGTGTGATGCTTGCCGGGCCGGGCCGGGCCGGGCCGGGCCGGTGCCCGCTATCACTGCGGCGCGTGCCGCTATTACTGCCGGCCCGTGCACCGAGGCTCAAAGGACTGTTCGGGAAGGGGAGGACGCTAATGCGCTTCAACCGGAAGATGATCGCAACGCTGGCAGCCTTGGTGACCGGTGTCTCTGTCACGGTGGCGGGTGTGGGACGCGCCCAGGCCGCAACGTCAGCCGCGCTGCCGCGGCCCGACCACGTCGTGATTCTCGTGCTGGAGAACCACGCCTACGGCCAGGTTATCCAGAATCCGAACGCGCCATACATCAGTTCCCTGGCGTTGCAGGGCGCCAACCTGACCCAGTCCTTCGGGGTGACGCATCCGAGCGAGCCGAACTATCTCGCGCTCTTCTCCGGTTCGACCCAAGGGCTGACCGACGACTCCTGCCCGCACACCTACAGCAAGGCCAACCTGGGCCAGGAACTCCTCGCCGGCGGGCTCACATTCGCCGGGTACTCGGAGGGCATGCCCTCCGATGGGTACACCGGCTGCAACTCCGGCCGGTACGCCCGAAAGCACAACCCCTGGGTCAACTTCACGAACGTGCCCGCGTCGGCCAATTTGCGCTACACCCGCTTCCCGACCGACTACACCAAGCTGCCGGCCGTGTCGTTCGTGGTCCCGGACCTTTGCAACGACATGCACGACTGCAGCGTCGCCACGGGCGACGCGTGGGTGAAGAAAAACCTTGACGGGTACGTGCAGTGGGCCAAGACCCACAACAGCCTGTTCCTGCTGACCTTCGACGAGGACGACCGTAGCGCCAGCAACCGGATCCCGACCGTGCTGGTCGGGCAGCATGTCAAGAGTGGTACGTCCACCCAGCGGGTCAACCACTACGGCGTCCTGCGCACCCTGCTCGACATGTATGGGCTCGCCTGTATCGCCAACGCTTGCAGCGCCTCGCCGATCACCGGCATCTGGAACTGACCAGTCCTGCGGTGGTGGGACAGGTCGCTATGCCCGGCCCACCACCGCAGCGCTGACCGGGATGCGGCGCTGATTGAGATGCCGAACCAATTCAGATGTGGTGCTGATTCAGGTGCGTGGATCTACATGCCGTGTTCGGAGAGCGGGCCGATGCGTAATTGCCGGGCGCGGACACCGTCGATCAGTTCGGGCAGCGCCGCCAGCGTGCGCCGCCAGGAGTCGGGCGTCGAGGTGCAGTCGGAGTCGTGCAGCAGAACGGTCCCGCCACCGCGCAAGCGGCCGGTGACGGTGGCCAGAACCGACTCCGGAGTGGCGCGGGCCTCCCAGTCGCGCCCCCACGCGGTCCACAGCACCGGGGTGAGATCGAGCCGCCGGGCGGCATTCAGCGCAGAGGTGGTCAGTACCCCGTACGGCGGCCGAAACCACCGTGGTTGCCGGCCGGTGACGGCGGCGATGAGGTCACGGGCGCGGGCCAGGTCGTCGTACGTGCTGCGCGGGCCGCGGGCGAGCAGGCAGCGGTGCTGCCAGCCGTGGACGGCCACCTCATGCCCGGCCGCCACGAGTTCGGCCCCGAGTTCCGGCGCCCGGCTCAGCATCTCGCCCAGCAGGAAGAACGTCGCCTGTACGCGGTGGGCGCGCAGCAGATCCAGGAACGCCGGCGTGGATCGGGGATCAGGGCCGTCGTCGAAGGTCAGTGCGACGTGGTCGGACTGCCCCATGCCGGACAGCCCCGGTAACAGGCGGCGACGCAGCGGTGCGATCGAGGCCAGGGCGGGAGCCGCATGGGCAGCCACGGCGAGCGCAGCGCCGGTTGCGAGAAAGCCGGAGCCACGAGAATCGGAGCCGGAGCGTTTCACGCCAGAATTTTAGGCGCGCCTGCGGCGATACCCATAATCGTGTCGACGGCGCGGAAGCGATCGATGACCGAAGGTGCCGGCGTGGAAAAGGCGTGGCTGAGCGCTGCGCCCAGGTCCTGGCGCCGCTGTACCCAGTCGGCCCAGCCTGCCTGCTGCAGCGCCGCGGCGTTGGTCTTGCCGTGGCCGGGCAGGCAGCGGTAGGTCAGCACGGGTACGCCCGACATCAACGACTCGAGCGACGTCAGGCCGCCGGCGTTCTGCACGACGAGGTCGCAGGCGCGGATGAGGGTGGCCATGTCATCGACCCATCCGAGCGTGATGATGCGGCTGTCGCGGCTCAGTCGCTTGCGCAGCGGGTCGTTGCGCCCACACGCCACGACGGGTACGGCCAAGCCGGTGTCGGCGATGTCGCGGGCCGAGCGGTCGACGGATCCGACGCCCCAGGAACCGGCTACGACCAGCGCGAGTCGCGCGCGTTCGGGCAGCCCGAAGGCCAGGCGGGCCGCTACCCGTTCGGCCTCGTCGTGGTGGGGACGAAACGCCGGCCCCACTGCGGGGCCGGCGACGGCGGTGTTGCGAGCCCCAAGTGACCGGGCCTGGTCCGCGGGTACCGGGTGGAGCGCCAGATGCGTGTCGACACCGGGCGCGACCCACAGCGGATGCACCGACATGTCGGTCAGGAACGTCACCGCCGGTACGGCCAGCCGGTGCTCCTGGCGCAGCCGGCCGAGCAGCTGGCTGGCCAACGGGTAGGTCGACAGCACGACGGCCGGGTCCCGTCCGATCGCCTCCATCATGCGTGCGCCGGCGACGCGGCTGAGTACGGCTGAGGTACGGGCAGACGTCGTGTCGCCTCCGGTGGCATCCGCCACCCACCCCCAGGTCCGCGGCGCCACCGTCAGCTCGGCTCGGTAGATGCCACGTATCAACCGTCCCCACGCGCCGGGAAGGATGTCGAGGAAGTCGTGGCGATCGACCACCAGTCCGGCGGCACGCAGTTGCCGGGTGAGTTCGGCCGCCGCGCCGTCGTGTCCGGCCCCGATGCTGGCGGACACCACGACCACTCGCCCTCGGTACCGGGTGGTGATGGCAGGTACGCGAATGCCCCTCGCGTCCCGGGTGTCCTCGGTGGGCCGAGGCTGCGCGGTGGCGACTGCCATAGCGCTCCTTTCGAGCGGACGGGCGAGCGGACTGGCGGACGATCACTATGCCGTGATCGTGTTACAACCGACTGGTGTGCGGCTGAACAACCGATGCCGATCTTCCCTACAGCGTGTAGTAGATGCGGCCACGATGATAGGCGTTCCACGGGCGTTACCGGCCACCGGGTCGGCTTCTTATCGCGCTCCTACCGGTTCTTTATGCGCCTCTTATGGAGAGCTGACGTTCCGGCGGTGGAGTAGACGTCACCGGCCGGTACGCTGGCCGGCCGTTAGGTTGGTGGCCCGTACGCTGCTGGCCCGTACGCTGCTGGCCTGCACGCTGCTGGTTCGTGTGCGGCTGGTTGGCGTACTACGGGAGCGACACCTACCCATGCGCGAAGAATGCGTGTGAAGAACACGATGTGATGAAACGGAGGCGCCGAGTGCGGATCTTGGTGGTCGACGACGAGGCTGCGGTTCGCGACTCCCTGTCGCGGACGCTTCGTTTCGAAGGCTACGAGGTGGCGGTCGCCGAGGACGGTATCGCCGCCATCGACCTGATTCGCAGCCAGGAGCCCGACGCCGTCGTCATGGACGTGATGATGCCCGGCCTGGACGGCCTGGAGGCATGCCGGCGGCTGCGTTCCGAGGGGCTGCTGCTTCCGGTACTGATGCTCACCGCCCGTGACAGTGTGGGCGACCGGGTCGCCGGTCTGGACGCCGGTGCCGACGACTACCTGATCAAGCCGTTTGCCCTGCAGGAGTTGCTGGCACGACTGCGCGCGCTGTTGCGCCGTTCGCTGCTGGCCGGACCTAACGAGCCGGCCGAGCCGGCCGGGGCCACGGAGGGTACCCCCGTCCTCAGCTTCGCCGACCTCACGCTCGACCCGGCGACCCGCGAGGTACGGCGGGGGACGCGCGAGATACGGATGACCCGTACCGAGTTCGCGATTCTGGAGGTCTTTCTGCGTCACCCCCGCCAGGTGCTGACCCGGCCGGTCCTGTTCGAGCACGTCTGGGGGTACGACTTCGGCGAGACGTCCAACAGTCTGCACGTGTATCTGGGCTATCTGCGCCGCAAGCTGGAAGCCGACGGCGAGCCTCGCCTGCTGCACACCGTCCGCGGGGTCGGGTACGTGCTGCGGGAGCAACCGCTGTGAGGGCCGGCCTCAACGCCGGCCTCACCGAGCGCCTGAAGGCCGGCCGCCGGCTGGTGGTACGGCGATGGGCTCGACTGTCCCTGCGGGCGCGGCTGTCATTGATCGCTGCGGTGGCGGTGGCGGTAGCCGTGGTGGCTATCGGTGCGCTCGCCTGGTTGGTCGTACGCGCCGAGCTGTACCGGCAGTTGGACACCCAGCTCACTACCGATGCAAGAGCGATCGCCGCACAGCCCGGACTGTGGCCGCCCACGCTCGCGCCGGCCACTCCCGACAAGCGCATTCCCGACGAGCGCGGCGGCACGGGCTTCCGGGGATCCAAGGAGAACGGCCGCAAGGAGATCGGCCGCAAGGAGATCGGCCCGCTGTGGCAGATCCTCGACCCCACCGGTACGCCTGCGAACGGCGCCGTACCCGTCCTGCCGGTGACGCCCGCCGCCCGGCAGATCGCCACCGGCCATGGCACTGGCCGGCCTGGACAAACCTCCGCACGCGACGAGGTCGAGGTCGGTCCGCTGAACTACCGAATGCTTACCGTGCCGGCGAAGGGCGGGGGAGCGGTGCAGGTCGCGGTCGCACTTGACCCCACCGACCGTACCCTCGGCGAGCTCGGGCTGCTGCTGGCGATCGGGTGCCTGGCCGGCGTCGCCGGTGCCGCGCTGCTCGGGCGGACGGTCGCCCGGGCCGGGCTCGCACCCGTCGAGCGCTTGACCGGGGCGGTCGAGCATGTGGCCGCCACGCAGAACCTGCAGGCGGCGATCCCGGTGAGCGGGGAGGACGAGATCGCCCGGCTCGCCCGGTCGGTCAACGCCATGCTCGCCGCGCTGGAGTCGTCACGGGCGGCGCAGCGGATGCTGGTCGAGGACGCCAGCCACGAGTTGCGTACCCCGTTGACCAGCCTGCGTACCAACATCGAACTGCTCATCCGGGCCGATACCGGCGCCGGCACCGGCCGGCTGCTGCCGGCCGACGACCGGGCCAAACTGCTTCAGGACCTGGAGGTACAGGTCGTCGAGCTGACCCAGTTGACCAACGAACTCGTCGAGTTGGCCCGTCAGGACGCCAGCCCGGAGCCCGTCGAGGAGGTGGACCTGCCCGACGTGGTCGGCGCGGCGGTGCAGCGGGCCCGGCTCCGCGCGACCGCTGTCACATTCACTGTCACGTTCGAGACCGCGCCGCGGTCTGCCGTCGTCGCCGGGCGGCCCCTCGCACTGGAACGCCTGGTGCTCAACCTGCTCGACAACGCGGCCAAGTGGAGCGGACCGCGCGGCAGTGTCCGCATCGGTTTGTCGACCGATACCGGCAGTGCCGTGCTCACGGTCGCCGACAGTGGACCGGGCATCGACGAGGAGGACCTTCCCAGGGTCTTCGAGCGGTTCTACCGGGCGACCGCCGCGCGGTCCATGCCCGGCTCCGGCCTTGGCCTGGCAATCGTCGCGCAGACCGTCGCGCAGCATCGCGGCACGGTCGCCGCCGGCCGGTCGGATACCGGTGGCGCGCTGATGACCGTACGGCTGCCGCTGGATGCTACGGCTGCCGCTGGATAGAGGTCGTTTCTCATCTGATTCTTAAGTTGGACCTCGGCTGGCTTTAGGGGCGGCGATCAATGTGGTACCCGACCAGAAGTCTCGACTCGGGAGCCCTACTGTGACCAACCCCCCTGACAGCCCCAATCC